>JBARPA010000210.1:0-4154 GCA_049642665.1 Candidatus Zixiibacteriota bacterium | reverse complement strand
GTTCAGGTATTAACTAATTAGGTAAGATTAGTTGTCGAAAGGAGGTTCCGCTGTGGCACAGATCAGAATATCGGGAAAAAACCTGGGAGAGCTTGAGTTGGGAAATTTCTGCGAGAGGTGTTTCTGGATAAAGATGCATTGTAATAATAAATTGCCTTTTCAGATTTTCCCCGGGATTTTCAGCTCCATCGATTCATATACCAAGAAGATAACAAACGTACATTTCGACCGACACACCAAGCTGCCAAAGTGGTTTGATAAGTTTGGCATCTCGGGAGAACCCAAGGATGTGCCTGGTTATAGGAAGTTCAACGTCCACGATCAGGAAACAGACATCTTGCTGACAGGCGTGCCAGATGAGATTTTATACAATAAAGCCGATGAATCACATCTCATTGTTGATTACAAGACGGCAAGATTCACCGAAACTCAGGATAAGCTCTTACCAATGTATGAAGTGCAGCTTAACGCATATGCTTATATTGGCGATAGGGTTGGCTTCAAACCCGTGACCGGGCTTGCACTCTTATACTATGAGCCTCAGACCGAAGTCTCAGATAGTAACATCGATTCCTTTACACTTGACCATGGTTTCTCCATGAATTTTTCTGGACATTTAAAAAAAATAGACTTAAACACTGGCCACATACCCACTCTGCTTAAGAAAGTACGAACGATTTATGATAAAGCGAATCCACCTGCTGGGCTTCAAGGATGTAAAGACTGTGAATTATTGGACCTTCTTTTGGGAACTGCTACTGCGGGAGGTATGTTAAATAATAAGAAATAAGTTTTTCAGATTAGATTAGAAATTTGATTAGTAGGAGGGTGTATCATGTATAATTTTGAAGAACTTGATGAGACAACTCGTAAATGGATGCTTGAAGAATTCCATAGGGAAGAAGAATCCCCCAAACCGCACAGAAGCGAAAGGCTGTCACCACTCGGTATCGATATATTTCCGAAAGAAATGGAAAATGCTATAAGAGAGGGAAATGAGGAGACTCTTGCGCAGGCTCTTTCTAATTCTACGTATTGGAAACCTTCGGAGCTCAGTCAACGAAAAGGTGGAATTTTCAGGAAAAAAATAAATCCCATAAAAGCTGCACAATCTTTAGCATATACAGAGTTTGACACCTGGTATGTAAGAGGCTTCGCTCGAAGGCTTATTGAAGAAGGAGAGGAATATTGCCAAGTATATAGGGCAGCACCTGCATGGGCACCGCGAGGCGAATGTTTGGAGCATGAGGGTAATATTTATAAAGTGCGAGAAATTTATAATGGTCATCGAGCGAGATATTGGCCACCTCCAGGAGATCCGAGTGCTTTGTCCATTCCTGTTGGAACTAATTGTCACCATGCCATCCGGCGAGTTCAAAGAGGTTCTTAAAGAATAGTAAGGAGGTAGCAAAATAAGTCTGTCTACCGGGTGTATATTTCTGTTTCGAGGGTGATACACTAACAAGTAGTGATAATATCCACCGGACTAACTTATTGACTATGATAATTATTAAATAAAAGAGGAGTTTCAATGATGAGAAAAGCATTTCTAGAAAAGATTTTTGATGCTGCGAACATGCAAAGGTGGAATGACAAAATACGTCCTGTAGAATTGAGAGAATTAGATAAGCAAGCACATAAAATGACTATCGCTTATGTATTAGGCAAATATGAGGAAGAAAATGGTAGCGAAGGATTTGATTGGATAGAGATTATAGAAGGTGGTATTTTTGAATTTCTACAAAGACTCGTTGTGACAGATTTAAAACCACAGATATTTCACAAGATTAGAAAGGACAAAGACAAATATAAGTGGTTGAATGAATGGGTATATAATAAAATAGAATCAAAAATTTCTTGTCTTGGTAATGATTTTTGCAAGAAATTTAGAAATTATCTTTTAAGTCCCACTGTAAATTTAAATAGGCGTATTTTAAGTGCTGCTCATTTCTATGCTACTAAATGGGAATTTGATATAATGGAACGAGCTAATCCAAATGGATATGAAATATCAGAAATAAAAAAGAATGTGCAAAAAGAGCAAGAGAAATACTACGATTTGAATGGAATACAGCAATTAGCTCTGTGGAACAATTTAAGAAACTTTATTGATTTCTGCGGTCAATTAAGATTCCAAATAAGGTGGAGTCATTTGCATAGGGTTCCGAGAACCTCTGTTCTTGGACATGTACTGATTGTTGCTATGCTGTGTTATCTGTTTTCGAAGCAAATAAACGCCTGCAAAAGAAGGTGTATAAATAATTACTTCACGGGATTGTTTCACGATCTTCCAGAGGCTCTCACTAGAGACATAATCGACCCTGTAAAAAAGGCGGTTGAAGGTCTCGAGGATCTAATCAACGAATATGAAGAAGGTGAAATGAAAACAAAGATATATGTGCTGCTTCCAGAAAAGTGGCGTTTAGAAATGGAGATGTTCACCAAAAATGAATATCAAAGTATAATAACTGTCAATGACAAAATACAAAGTAAAACTTCTGATGAAATCACAACAAGTTTTAATGAGGATAAGTATAATCCAAGGGATGGTGAGATAGTAAAAGCTGCAGATGATCTAGCTGCATTTATGGAAGCCTTTTTGTCTATTAAAAATGGTATTAAGAATCAAGAACTTCAGGGAGCTAAAGATTCGTTAAATAAAAGATACCAAGGAGTAATTATATCAGGTATAAAATTTGCAGAGATATATGCCGATTTTGATTAAAAATATTAGTTGCTCGTTCACTTCAGTAGCTAGAAGGACTATACACGATTGTGAAAAACTGTAAGTTTTTACAGAATAGAATATCTGACGTAACTTGCTGTGGTCTTATTTGTTCTGGCATTTGGGGCAGAAGTGGGTGGAGCGTTGGGTGATGCGGATGCGCTTTATCTTTGTCCCGCATCTTTTGCACTTTTCCCCTTCCCGGGCATAAACCTTATGCTCAAGCTGAAAAAAACCTCTCTCCCCTTGTAAATTGGTATAATTATCCACTGAGGAGCCGCCGGCAAGGATGGCTTTTTTTAATATCTGCTGTATTGCTTTGTGCAGTTTTTTGAGCTTTTGCTTTGAAATTCTATTTGCCGGGGTTAAAGGATGTATCCTTGCCTCGAATAATGCCTCGTCTGAATAGATGTTCCCTATGCCGGCTATGATGGTCTGATTCAAAAGCAGCGGCTTTATTCTCCCCTTTCTTTTGCCCACAAGCTTCACGAACTCATTAGCCGATATTTCCAGCGGTTCACATCCCAACTGCGATAGGTCAGTTATCAGTTGTCGGTTATCAGTTTTCGGTTCTCTATTGACTGTTTTCAGTTTTCGGATTCTGCCGAACTTGCGCTGATCATTATACCTGAGCTCGGTCTTGCTGTCGGTGAATTTGAGGATAAGATGGTCGTGCTTGTCTTTTGGTACACCTTTTCTCTGATGGAATAAACCTCCGGTCATTCCGAGATGGATTAAAAGATGATAATTATCGGATAGCTCCAGTATTATGAACTTACCCCTTCGGCTGACCGATTTAATTTTATTGCCTACAAGACCCTTACAGAAATTCTTTTGATTGAATATTCTACACCCATCGGCGTATGCCGATTTGATCCTCTTCCCTATCACGGATTTTCTCAATCCCTGAACTATGGTCTCGACTTCGGGTAACTCGGGCATAATTTCAGATAAAAAAAGTCTCATTTAACTTAGGTGGGATGACATCCTGGAAACTCACCCCCTCTCTTTCTAAGAGAGGGGAAACAAAAAGGGGTGAGTTCAAAGAACCTGCAAGTTTTTTTAAAAAGGTAAAGCACAAAGGATCACACGCCGTGGTCTTAATCCTGCCTAATTTTACATTTTTAATTTTGATTTTTAAACTATCTCGACCATTCGGTCGATCGATTTTCTGGCACGCTGGGCTACATCCTGGGGCACGTTGATCTGATAGACCATATCCTCTAATGACCAGAGGATTTTCTCCAGGGTATTCAATTTCATATTCTCGCATTCGGCAAGCTCTGATGCGGGGTAGAATTTCTTGTCCGGGTTTTCCCGCTCCAGACGATTCAGGATTCCGATCTCTGTGCCTATGATGAACTCGTCGGCCTCTGATTCCTGCGCCCGCCGGCATATTCCCGATGTGGAAAGGACGTGATCTGCCATG
>JBARPA010000209.1:0-2656 GCA_049642665.1 Candidatus Zixiibacteriota bacterium | reverse complement strand
ATAAATTACCTTTTCAAGGATGGTCCTCCACCCTGTTATATAGAATGAAAATAGGTCAGTCTCAAAACATATCAGATTTTTTTCTTAAAAACTCTCTTGCTTTTTATCAAAAATTCTTTAGAATATTTAAAAATTATAAAAGAGGGAAAATATGAGTATCGAACTGGAAGGGAGAGAATTTGAAGGACCCTATCCCTTAGCTATCTGGGACCCTCCCAAAAAGCCAGCTGTATATGCAATCTTAAAGAAGCCCGACCTGGTCAAAAAACCCAAATCTTACAAGCTTCTGTATATCGAGCAATCGAAAAACCTCTCGGAGCGTGGGTTTTACAAAACTCATCCCAAATACCAATCCTGGGAAAAGGAAGCGATCACCCGCTCAAATCTCTACATAGCATACTATGTAATGCCCGTTTCCATGCCTCCAGAAAGGGATTCATTGGTGAAACTTCTGGTCGAAAAATACAAACCTGTATGCAACGTCTGATTTCTTTATTAAGTGTTGGGTACTGCATCAAAGCGCAAAGTCTCTCAATAAAAACCTCTTTACAACCGTTAATATAAAGATATATTATGGTGAAAACATCGGAGGGCTATCCTAACTGGTAAGGAACCTGACTTGAAATCAGGCGTCCGTAAGGACTTGGGGGTTCGAGTCCCTCGCCCTCCGCATGGTTGGTTATTAGTAGTTGGTTGTTGGTAAATAGATACAAAACCTTGTATATCATAATCTCGCATCCTTCTAATAATCAAAAAAAATGTGGAGGCGAGCTTTAGCTCGCCATATGAGAATCAATGGAACTCTAAAGAGTTCCGCTACATAATCCCACATTTATTATGGTGTCACAGGTTGTCCCCCTGACAGGGCAGGCAACTTGATAAACACAACTGGAGTGTGAACCTTCGGGTCAAGAGTAAAACATCGAAGCCATGAAGGCTCCGCTACGCGTAGCAGAGTGTTTATCCCTCTACGGTTACGCTCAACATCGATTATTAAATGTGGTGGACAGGTCCCCTGACCCGCCCACAAAGGTTACTTGTTAGGTTAGGAAGCAGGATAAGAACTATACTTCGAAGCCACTGATCCACCGTGCTGAGAGCCTTTTTGTCTGCGGAAGAAGAAATTACATCATAGAAAATTAAGCGGGCTTAAGATTTTTCAAATCGTTCTAAAGATTGAATTTTTCAAAGTCGATATTTCCTTAGTGTGCTGGAAAGAGAGAAAACCCTTCCCAGTGCTTCGCTTTAAAACCAAAGGAGGTGATAACCAGCATTTCATATCCTAAAAACGGCTTTTTTAGCCCCTCAGATGTCCAAGGGGGAATACCTGAAAAGGCTAATATCCAGCCTGGCCATTAGACTTGCATGGATCAGCCTTTTCTGAAAGGAGGTACTTGCCATTTAAGGTATAATCGGTAACCAAGAAGCTTTGACTCAATCAAAGGAGGGAGTTAAGATGAATTACAAGAAGGCTTTCCTTTTGTCAGTAACCCTTTTGACGGCTGGAATTATATTCACAGCTTGCAGCTCGGATATAAGGATCCTGCCAACACAGCCGGAGAGCGTTGGGACTTTTCCCGTTTTCAAAGGTAACGGAGCTCCTTCAGGTCCGCACTACAATCTGAACATCATCGGAGTACCCAGGGACAAAACTGCTGATATGGACAACAATAACGGTCACCGCATATTTGTCAAACTGGATGGCAAAACAAAGATATTGCTGAAAGAAGGCGAGGATTTCCGGGTCCTGGATGCCAATGGAACAGATGGGAACGGAGCCAAATTCCAATTACCTGATCCTGAGGATGATTTAGTGCTTTGTTATTCTGTGTTTGCCCGTGCTTTGGGCAGACCTGGTGGAAAGAGTTATACTACTACCTGCTTTGAGGACACTCTGGGCAACACGTACTGCTCGGTCGATACTCTTAAGCTGGAGCGCAAAAAAGGTAAATCCACATTCACTGATGTGAGCAAGGAGCTTTTAACTTTATATCTGGACGTCGATGGGGACGGTAGCCTGGAAAGGGTAGGTCTTTTTGATGACAAGGCCTGGCAGTATTTCTGGGATTATGACAACCAGGGCTTGAAATTAGCCCAGCTGCGATTTTATCCCATCTTGACTGACTTAAGTGGGGAGTAATAAGAACATTCTCTGCTCCTTTCCGTTATCACAATTAATTCTCAAAAGGCGGGCTTGGAAGCCCGCCCTCCTCTTTTTATTCTCTAATCACCAGAACAAAACAATTTGAGTCCCGTATTAGTAAGATGAGTTGATAAAAGTGAATGCGTGACGATATTAATTGATGTAACTTCCGAGGATTAAGGAAATGGCTAAAAAAATTAGGGTAGGCTTGGCTCTGGGGAGCGGAGGCGCCAGAGGATTAGCTCATATCGGGGTTTTGAAAGCTCTGGAGGAACAGAAAATCCCCATTGATCTTATCGTGGGCACCAGTATGGGAGCGATCATCGGGGGGATATATGCTCAGGAGCCGGATGCAAAAAGGCTAGAGCAACTGGTAAAAAAGTATGTGTGCCATAATGATTTTCAGGAGGGGTGGATCGGTTTTTTCAAAGATAAATTCAACAGGCAAAAGGAGAATCTTTTAAATGAACTCACTCACTTTGTAAGGAAAAAATATGTAACCTACCTCTCCAC
>JBARPA010000208.1:0-9255 GCA_049642665.1 Candidatus Zixiibacteriota bacterium | reverse complement strand
ATTTAAATCTATCAGGGACTTTTTGCTTGCTAGCAGTTTTTTTTTGTATATATTTAGGTAGCTGGAGGAGTTATGAATAAGAATTTAGAAGAGGAGAACCTTAGATTAAAAAGCGCTGTTGAGGAGCTTTCCATTTTAAACGATATTGCAGTGGCTATAAGCTCCACCATGAAAGTGGAGGAAATCAACAAGCTTATAGTGGGTAAGTGTATCAACAGCATCGGAGTGGAACAGGGGGCAGTAACCCTGCTCAAGGAGGATCAATCCGAACCTCTTAAAACCTTTGTCCGGGTGATGGATAAAAAGCCGGACAACATTCCATACAGGTTGGGAATGAGCCTGACCGGCTGGATGCTCAAAAACCAAAAACCCCTCTTGATAAACGATATCAGCTCAGATGCTCGCTTTGCTGGAATAAGCCTGGAATCAGGGAAGATCAAATGCATCCTGTCTGTTCCCCTCAAGGTGAAAAACAAGATGATCGGTCACATCTCCCTGTTTAACAAAAAGGGTGGGGATTTCAACCAGGAGGATTTAAGGCTCTTATCGATTATTGCCATTCAGTCGGCTCAAACCATAGAGAGCGCTCGACTATACGAGGAGGAACGTAAACTCGCTGATTTGGAAGAGGATTTGAAAGTAGCCCATCAGATTCAACAATCACTTTTACCGAAGAAGAACCCGAGCATCGAAGGATTGGATATTGTTGGACACTCCATCCCGGCCAAAGATGTGGGCGGCGACTACTATGATTTCATCCGCATCGATGATACTCATCTGGGCATCGTCATTGCAGACGTATCCGGTAAAGGGACTTCCGCAGCCCTGTTGATGTCAAATCTCCAGGCTTGTTTGCGAGGTCAGGCTTTGACCAACCACAGTGTCAAGGATACGGTGGCCAAAGTCAACTTTACTTTGTGCAATTTCATGGAAATGGGCAAATTCATCACCCTTTTTTACGGTATTCTGGATACCCAGAACAAAGCCTTTACCTACACCAATGCCGGACATAACTACCCCTTTCTTCTGGAGGGTAATGGTAATGTAAAAACGTTGGAAAAGGGTGGGCTAGTCCTGGGCACGATCAGCAACTCTTTATATGAAGAGGAAACCGTGCAGTTAAAACCGGGTGATTTAATCCTTTTATATACTGATGGCATAACCGAGGCAGCTAACGAAAAAAATGAGATGTTTGAGGAAAAAAAGCTTTTGGAGCTTCTCAAGGATAACCAGGGAACCTCGGCCCAGGAGATTTCCCGGAGGATAGTGGACGACGTCCTTTCATTTCAGGGAATTTTGCCTCAAGCTGATGATATAACCCTGGTTTTAATAAAAATCTGACCTGCCCGTTATAAAACATATTAAATTTTATGAGACTGTAGGAGCGTATGGCCATATGTCCCATGTACGGGCGTATTGCCATACGCCCCTACTCAACTCTTAACTTCTTTAACCTCTCTTTTGCATCCTCAACCTCAGGTATTCCGGGGTCAGCATCCTTCATCGTTTCGAGATAATCTTCATATTGTCCAACTGCCTTCTGGTTCCAACCTGATTTTTCATAGGTAATTCCCAGGAAATAGGGGACTTTGGAGGCAAAGATGGGATTTCTTACAGTGGAGAGTATGTTCCAATCTTCCAATTTTTCGAATTCCTGGACTGCTTCACCTATCATATCCATTTTCAGATAGGTTCCTGCCAGAAAGAATCTTGTTTTGAAGTCATTTTTATCCTTTTCCGCAAGCTTAACTATCTCTTTTAAGGCTCGGTCAGTATCTCCGCTGTAATATTTTATCGCAAATTCCAGGAAATAGTATGGTGATTTCTCAATTTCGGTTTTATTCTTAACCTCCTCTTTGACTTCGTTTGCTATTGCCACTGCGCTGTCAATTTTTCCTGCCCTGACCAGAAAGTATCCATAGGACGATTTGGCACGGTAAAGAAACTCTGGAAAGGCTTCCGACAGGAGTTTGACCATCTTTTTACTATGCTGCAGGGCTTTTTCAAACTCTTTTTTCTCTGCATAAATTAAAGCCATATCAATATGTTTACCGGACTGTTGGTTAGGAAGCTGGTCCAGCTCATCCGCCGCAATTCCCTGCTCTAATATCTTTAACGCCTGGTCATATTTACCCTGTGCAAGAGGAATCAGAGCCAGGTCAGCTAGAGAATTTGATTTAATTGCTTTCCCTCCGACATCCCCATATTGAATAAAATATCTCTCTGCTTTGTCGTATTCTCTCTTGTAAAGATACATTAGCCCTAATTTTTCGATACTGGCTTCAAAATCAGGTTTGAACTCTAAAGCTTTGTTATAAGACTCTATGGCTTTATCAACCTCCGCATGACGGGCATAGATGTCCGCTCTGGAATCATAGGGATTAGCCTCTCCCGGAGCTAACTCGATATACCTGTTGATAGATTTGATGGCTTCGTCATAACGGCCTACTGCATCGTATACATAAGCCAGGGTATTATACGCGTCTTTGTTTAATGAATCCAGCTCGATCACTTTGTTATATTCAGCAATAGCCTCCTCATAATTTTTCATCTGGTAATTTATCAAGGCCAGATTTTCGTGGGCCAGCTTCTCGTCAGGATAAAGCCTGACCATTTCCTCTAAGAGCTGTTTCGCTTCCTGAACCCTACCCTGGAATAGGTGATGGTAGGCATCGATCAGGAACTTCTCTTTTTTAGACACCTTGTCCGAAAATTTAGCTGCTTTTTCCACATAGGCTCTTGCTTTCAGCTCATCTGCTAAGCTTGCGTAGCAGAAAGCCAATTTCAGATAAGCGCTGGCAAAGGTGGAATCTATCTTGATTGCCTCCTGGAATTTCTCTACTGCCTCTTTCAGATAGATTTTTCTAAAAAGATCGTATCCCTCCAGATAAAGCCTTAATGCCTCAGGCGAATGGGTGGTTATGTCTGCGACCGATTTTTCCTCTCCCTTCCCGGCCAGGGTAGGCAGTTCCAAATCCTTCTTTACCTCATTGGAAAGGCTGTCAACTAAGGCAAAGATGTTTGTGCCGTTTGGTCCGGATATTCTCTGGGAAGCAATCACATTCCCGGTCTGGACGTCCACCAACTGAGAGGTGATAATCAAATCAGGTTGGGTTGAGAGTATCTTACCCAAAAGCATGTATTTTGCTCCTGCCTTCTGAGCTACCTCCGAAGCCACTGTTTTATCTATAACTTTAACTGCTTCTCTTCCCATCATCCTGAAAATATCAAAAAGCCTCTGGCTGGAAACCACCCGCATATACTGAGACTCAGACAGGTCGGTGATCAGAAGCTCGGAGACCATCTCACCAATTTTACCCTTATCCTCCTTATCCTTCAGATTTTCGAAATACATTATAGCTAAAGTGTTCTCTTCCGCTACCGCTTTCTCTTCAGGGACTACTATCAGCTGGAAAGGCTTGAGAATCAGCAAAAGTAAAGCAACAATAAAAACTATTGAGGCAGGAACTAAGAAAGGAAGAACCTTCCTCTTAGGTTTTGGTGTCACAACCTCTCGAGTAAGCCTATCAGTCTTGGCATATTCCAGGCTCTTTTTCTCCCGTCTCAAATCCGCTAAAAGGTCATCTATGTGCTGGTATCTTTCCACTTTATCTTTTGCCAGAGCCTTGAATATCATATCCTCCAGCTTGGCTGAAACCTGGTTATTAAAACGAACCACTGACTGAGGTTCCTCGGACAGTATGGAATAGATTATAGCAGCCTGATGTTCTCCACCAAACGGCAGCTGCCCGGCCAGAAGTTCATATAAAACAACTCCCGCGGAGAAGATATCAGATCTCTGGTCCACCTCCTCACCCTGAGCCTGTTCCGGTGACATATAGGCAGCCGTGCCCAGGGTCGAGCGGGTATCAGTACCCTCTTTGGTTCCCTTCAATTTGGCTAAACCGAAGTCCATTATCTTAACCTGGCCTCGAGAGGTAAGCATTATATTGGATGACTTGATGTCCCGGTGCACAATTCCCTTTTCATGAGCCATAGTCAAGCCTTCACATATCTGTATACCGATATCCAGAACCTTTTTTACCGAGAGGGTCTCTTTTTCAATTGTCTGCTTAAGAGTCTCACCCTCGCAGTATTCCATGGCTATGAACGTCTGCCCCTCAAATTCATCGATCTCGTAAATGGTGGCAATGTTGGGATGGTTTAGGGCTGAGGCTGCTTTTGCTTCGTGAATAAACCTTTCATTTTCCACAGGATCAGAGGTCAGATGCTGGGGCAGGAACTTCAAGGCTACCAGACGATCTAACTTGATGTCCTCAGCTTTGTACACTACACCCATCCCACCTTCGCCCAGTTTATCCAGAATCTTATAATGTGAAATAGTTTTACCAATCATTTTCATCACCAAGGATCTTAGTTCTTAGTATTTTAGCAAAAACTAACTAATTGTCAACAAAAAAGTGATGAGTAATTATAAATCCCATTTATTATACGATTTTTGATGAAACTAAGATTCAGAACATTCAGTAAAAGATTGACAATTCAGCGGGTAGTAATTATATAATCACAAGTCAGAAACATAACTAAATGGTTGCTTGGTTAGGGTGCTATAATGAGAGGTTTGCTGTTTCCATAAGATAACAATGAGAAAGTTCTCTGTAGCAGAAGCAAAAAGCAGCTGACTTGGGTGTAAGAAATGATTTAGGAGTAAAAAGTGATTGAATCAATAAGTACAGCTTTTATTGCGGGAAAGGTAATTACCTTCTTAGCCACTAAATTTGCGGGCAAGACAATAGATAAGTGGCTATCAGTTAGAAAGAAGAAAAAGGCTTTCGAAAAAGCCCTGGAGCAAGCTCTGATCAAGGTCGCAGAAGCGGAATTCACTATCAGGGGACCAGGTGGTTTGAATGAGAGTTTTCTGATAAACGAGGTCGTCACAGAAGAGCTCTGGACTAAGCTCCTTGATCCAACCATAGATGAAGAAATCGATTATAAGCTTTTAGAAAAAGCACTTAGAGATTTATATACACAAGTCAAAATTGGTGATAAGGAAAGGGAGGCTATTGAGTTCTTTGTGGATGCGTTGATAGATCAGATGTGGTCGCAGGACGCTCTACGCGACATTCTCACAACAAAAATAATACGCCAGCATGATCTCAAGCTTAGTCTTGCTAAGAAGAAGGCTTTGGTTCGAGATTATCTTCAGGCAGTAGGGCAAAGGATAAAGTGTGAACTGGATGAGGAGATAGGTGAGGGCAACCGTTACGTTGAGCCCCTTATTGAGAAAAGGGAGAAGAAAAAAGAAAGAGAGGAAAAAAGAATAAAGGAGCGATTTCCTCCTGAGGAAGCAGATTCTTTTACTCCCGTTGATATGAATACCTATTTTGTAGAGAGCTCTGATAGCAAAGTTATCGTGGTAGCTGATTCAGGATATGGCAAAACTACGCTGCTCAAAGAGCTTCTGGTTCGCATCTCAGATATGTTCCACGCAAAGACATTCAGAGTTGATACTCCCATACCCATCTATTTCACTCCTTCTCAGGCTGCAGACTGTTCAGAGGGCAATATCATAAACATAGTCACTGGAAGGCTAATGGATTCTGGTTGTCGGGAGAGTAAGGTGCGGCAGTTTGTTCAAGATCAATTTCATATGCACACAGGTGGGTTTATTTTCCTGATCGATGCTCTGGATCAGGTATCAAGTCGCCAGAATCTTTTAGGTGCTCTGGAGGGTCGCTGCTTCCGGGAGAACAGGGTAGTGGCTACCACAAGGCCAAATGTTTATGATATGGAAAAGGGGCATCTTGGGAATTACGTTTATTTGCGGATTCGGGAATTTGATGAAGACCGCTGGGAGGAATATCTGGGCAAAGAAAAGCTTGAAGCTCTTCGAGAGATCGTTGACGAGGAATTTCTGTCCGTTCCCATACTTCTGAAACTCGTTTTAGAATTCTGGCTGGGACAGGATGAGAAAATGGAGCCTGTTAAAAATCGGGCTGATTTGTACAGCCAGATGTTTGATAAATTGCTGAAAAGACAGCCGCACATTGATTCGGCAAAACAACGTCCACTTTCTAATATTAAAAACGATCTGTGCATACTTGCTCATGATACCCTTGTGAAAGGATATCTGGGACAGTTTCCCAGGGATGAAGTCAGAGATAAGATACTAAATGAAGACAGATTGAACGACTTGGAAGCCCGCAGATGGATATTCGAGACAGCAAGAAAAGGAGAAGAGCTTGCCTTCAGGCATAGGTCATTTCAGGAATACCTGGCAGCAGAGTATCTTAATTCGTTTATCAAAACTGAGAATGATCTGGATAAGTTAGAATCATATCTCTATCATCCCAACTGGGAAGAAAGCCTCAGATTTTTAGCAGGTCTTTTGAGCAGCAAGTTGGCTGAAAAAGTTGTTGATAGAATCCTGAATCAAGCAGAGGGTAAACCACTGTTTCTATATCGGGATCACTTAAGACTTGCTGCACTTTGCCTGAGAGAGATCGGAGAGACAGGCCAGAATCAGCGTAAAGAAGTTGTTGACCTTTTGAAAAGTGACATTGGGAATTACATTCTCCGGAGTACTGCCATCTCGACGCTTATAGTCTTAAGGGGAGAAGAGAGTGTAGAAATACTTGAGGGTTTGCTTTCCCATAAAAATTCTTCTGTGCGGGTGAGAGCGGCAGAGATTTTAGGTGAGATTAAATGTGAAAAATCTTTAGAAATCCTTATCAAATGCCTTAAGGATGAAGATACTTATGTCCGGGGAAGTGCTGTATATGCTTTGGGAGAACTAAAATCTGAAAAAGTCATTAAATACCTTATACAAGCTCTTAAGGATAAAGCAGATGGAGTTAGGTTTGATGCTGTATCTGCTTTGAGCTATTTCAAATCTGAAAAGGTTGTGGAATCTCTTATACAGGCACTTCATGATGAATATTCTTTTGTCAGGGAGATTTCTGCTGCTGCTTTGGGCATGATCGAATCTGACAATGTAGTAGAACCTCTTATACAAGCTCTTCTAGACAAAGATTATTATGTAAGAAGGAATGCTGCATCTTCTTTGGGAAATCTCAAATCTGAAAAGGCTGTTGATCTTTTGATCAAATCTATGATGAGTATGGATTCTGATGTGTTATATATAGCTGCACGTGCCTATGTGAAAATTAAATCGAAAAAGATGGTGAACTTCTTAATGAAAGCTATTAATGGTAAAAATTCTTTTGCTAGGAGGAACGCTGTATACACACTGATTGATTTAAAATCAGATCCATTAGTTGAAACCTTGATTGAGTCAACAAAAGATAAACAATCTGATGTTAGGCAAAGTGCTGTGGATGCTTTGGGTGCTATCAAATCCGAAGCTGCAGTGGAATCTTTAATCCAGGCTTTAAAGGATGAGGATTCTTCTGTGCGGTGGAGAGCTGCAAAAGGTTTGGCTGGAATAAAATCCGATATTGTTGTGGCGTCTTTGATCCAAGCTTTAAAGGATGAGGATTCGGTTGTGAGGGAGAGAGCTGTATCTGCTTTAGGTGAAATCAAATCAAAAGTTGCAGTGGGACCTTTGATCCAAGCTTTAAAGGATGAAGATTATTTGGTGCGTAGGAATTCTGCAGAGGCTTTGGGTGAGATCAGATCTGGGGTTGCAGTGGCATCTTTGATCCAGGTTTTAAAAGATGAAGATTCAGATGTGCGGTGGAGAGCTGCATCTGCTCTGGGGAAGATCAAATCCGAGAAAGCAGTTGAATCTTTGATCCAGGTTTTAAAAGATGAAGATTCAGATGTGCGGTGGAGCGCTGCAAATGCTCTGGGTGAGATCAAATCCGAGATTGCAGTAGAATCTTTAATCCAGGTTTTAAAAGATGAAGATTTTTCTGTGCGGGGGAAAGCTGCATCTGCTCTGGGTGAAATTGGCACATCTGGGGTATTAGCTAAATTGATGGCGTTATGGAACACGAAAGACCCTAAGGCAGACCGGGCGAACTTGCTGCACACTATCAAAAAATGTGATCGGAAAGTCAGGAGTCAACAGCCGATCAAGCCGATAAGCCGTGAGTTTTTCTGATGATTTTTCTTAAGTAGGGGTTAGAGAAGTTATGTGACTTTCTGAAAGTCATAGTCTATCAAGGTGTCTCTTAGGAAAATTCCATCCTCATAAAAGGGCAGCCAGATGATCTTTGCGTTTTCGAATGTCAGGTCCTTCCAGGTGGCTAAGTTGAGGTTTGTCTTTGAGCAGACAAGATTAATCCACATAATTTCAGCTAATTCCCTTGCATCCTCTTGGGTTATGAAAACTCCTTCGAGTTTGCCCTTTTGGTTGGTCTCTGGCTCCCAATCTGGCTGGGTTCGGGTGAAGGCTAATCCTATGTCCGGAATCTTGTTTAAATTTTTGATCTTGAAGGCGGGGATGTAAAAAAGAAATGGTTTGGATTTGTCCTTGACTTTGAACAACCCTATCTCCGAGGGCAAGAGTTTGAGCATACGCTGAATCGAAAGGGTCTTTTTATTCTCGAATTTCGTCTCGAAGACCCAGAAGGGATAATATCCCAAAGATCTTGAGGGAGATATGGTCTGGTCTTGATTGGCTTTTGCCTTTTTTCCTTTTACCTGCTGGTAGCCATTTTCTGATATCATCCAGATCCTTCTGCAATTGTCACAGGGGAAGGCTATATGAAAAGGCGTGACGGGCAAATCCCATCCGCAGTTGGGGCAGCGGTGAGGTACTGTTTTAAGGGGATGTAGTTCTTCTGCATCTTCCTTGTTTCCTGGCTTGAGTTCAAAATAACCTGAGCCTTGTTTCAGAGTCCTTTTGGTTATCCCATCGATTATCTGGAAGAATTTCCCTTCCGGCGCAATAAAATTCACTACCCAGAAAGGAAAATAAATCAGTGATAGTCTTTGCTCCAATAATCTCAAAACCAGTTCGTCTTCGTACGATTTCTTCTTGTCTGTGTATAGATTAAGCGATTTCAAAGCTCTCTTCCTGGCTTCAGATGAATTCAGGTTCAGACTTAAAACTTCACCATCCGTCAGAAGGTTTCTGTCGGTCAAAAGATTGAGCCTGAGCCACTTCGATCTTATTCCCAGGGTGGCTACTCCTAAGTCGTTAGCGGTGTGCGCAGAAAAGTTTATGTCCCAGTCTTTGGCCAGGATTTCCTCCTCCCGGGTCTCAGGATCGAGCACTAAAGATGTCTGATTTATTATGGTATAGAAAACCTCTCCGGTGAACCTCCAGAAGGGCTGATAAAGAAGTCTTATCTCATCCATTCTTTTTGACAGGGACTGTTTATTCAC
>JBARPA010000207.1:0-14299 GCA_049642665.1 Candidatus Zixiibacteriota bacterium | reverse complement strand
CTTTTATACAGTCCGATTACCTCATCACCGTCTTTAGCAAACTCCACTTCATAACCCAGAATTGCCAGTAAATCACCCACCACCTCCCGGACCATATCCTCATCATCCATTACCAGAATTTTGCCTTTGCCCTCAAGGGTCTTCTTCTTGGGGGGCTTCTTTTTAGGTACCTTTTTGAGGGAAGCGGGAAGATAGATAAAGAGGGTGGAGCCGATTCCCAGTTCGGATTCCACCTGGATATATCCATTATGGTTCTTAACAATAGAATAAGATGTAGCCAGCCCCAGACCATCACCCTTCTTTTTTGTGGTGAAATAGGGGTCAAATATTTTTTGCTGATGTTGTTTAGGTATGCCAATACCCTGATCCTTAATGTTTATTTTAACATACCTTCCCTTTTTAAGTAGTAAAATATCTTTCGCACTGAGGGAAATATTCTCGGCACTCACTTTAATTAATCCCCCGTCAGGCATGGATTGGTCTGCGTTGATTATAAGATTGTTCAAAACCTGATTGATCTGACCTTTATCGATCTCCACCGGCCACAATCCATCGGGTATGGAAAATTCGCACCTCACATTGGATCCCCTGAGAACAAAATCGACTGAGTCCTCTATCAACTCCCCAATTGAAGTCGTCTCTTTAATTGGCGCTCCGCCCTTGGAAAAAATTAGTAACTGCTGGGTCAGATCTTTAGCTCGCAGGGAGGCTTTTTCCGCCTTGACCAATGTCCTGAAGATTTCATCTTCAGAATCGGCCTTAGCTTTGGCTACGGAGATATTGCCCAGAATGCCGGTCAGAATGTTATTGAAATCATGGGCAATGCCGCCCGCCAGAATACCGATGGATTCCAGTTTTTTAGCTTTTAAAAGCTCCTCTTGCATTTTCTTCCGCTCGGTTATGTCCCGGTTAATACTCAATATCGTTCGCTTACCTTTGTATTCCACTACAGAAGCATTAATCTCCAATAAAATCTCTGTACCATCTTTCCGATACTGACACGTTTCAAAATGGTGGTAAAAGCCTTTATCCAGAGCTGCTTTTATGTGTTTTCTACCTCGGGTCACATCCTTTGAGATCGTCTCCAAGGACATACCTATGAATTCCGAGCGATCAAAACCATATATAGTGCAAGCCCTTTGGTTAACATCCAGAACAATTTCCTCTTCAGGATCAAGAATCAATATTGCGTCGTGTGCACTTTCAAACAATCCCCGATAATCCCGTTCGGATTGTTTTAGCACCTGCTCCACATTTTTCCGCTGGGTTATATCTAAAGTGATCTCGACCGCACCTACAATACCTCCATTTGTATTTCGAACTGGATGTGCTTTTACAAACCAAATCCCCCCATCCTTGTTAGTCAACTCCGCTTGATGTGGTTCCCCTGTTTTAATTGCTTCTATAACCGGGCAATTGATACAATGTTCACTTTTCTGTCGCCATACTTCATAGCAGTGTCGTCCAGCCATTTCCTCGGCGGGCAGACCCGCAGATTTAGCTGCAGCTTTGTTAGCCCAAAGTATGCTCATCTCTTTATCGTAATACACCACATGCTCTGCCATACTATTGAGAATAGTTGCTTTCTCCTGTTCCACAAATCTTAACTTCCCCTCTGCCCTTTTGCGTTCAGTGATGTCCAGTGTGATCTCGACTGCTCCTGCAATATCACCTTTTGCATCTCGCACTGGATGACCATTTATAACCCAAACTCTCCCATCAGTGGAGGTCATTTCAGCTTGATGCGGCTCCCCGGTTCTAATGGCTTCCGCAACTGGGCATTTCGTGCAAGGTTCGCCCAGCTTTTGCCATATCTCATAGCAATGGCGTCCCACTAACTCATCAGGCGCTAAGCCCACGGATTCACATGCGGCTCTGTTTGCCCAGAGCACCTTCTGTTCCTTGTCTTGATAAACCACATGCTCTGCCATACTATTGAGAATAGTACCTTTCTCCTGTTCCACCTCTTTTAATTTCTCCTCTGCTCGCTTGTGTTCGGTGATATATCGGGAAACTACGGAGAGTGCTTTTCTTCCTCCATAAGCGATAAAACTGCCACTAACTTCGACATCCACAAGGGAACCATCCTTACGCCGATATTGCCTTTCGCCTATAAAATGGCGTTTTCGCTCTATAAGCTCTTCAATCTCATGATCAATATCCTTTGGTGAATGCGCTATGAAATCATAAATAGTGAGCTTTTTAATCTCCTGGTCAGTATATCCCAGTAGATTTTGTAAAGCAGCGTTTGCTTCCAAAACACGTTTGGTTTCAATATCCATGATGTAGATATTATCAGCGCTTTGTTCTACTGTAGCTCGATACTTCTCCTCACTTTCTCGTAATGCTTCCTCAGCTTTTTTACGTTCAGTAATATTGCGGATGGACACCAGAATTGCAGGGGTGCCTTCTGGCTGGTACTTAAAAGATGAGAGCCTGGCATTAAACCAGATAACATTACCTTTAATGTCCAGAGGATAATCAAATTGTTGAGTTTGGCCAGTGTCTTTAAGGTCATTTATGGCCCGCTCCAGCATTTGAGCCACATGTGGAGGAAGCACCCGGTTAAAATGTTTCCCCATGAATTCTTCCGGGAGCGTATATAAATCCACTTCAGATGAAGGATGGTAGTAACACTTGAACCTGCCATCAGGATCTATAACAAAAAACAGGTCGCTGGTTAAACTGAGTATGGAACGGAGATTTTCCTCAGTGCCCAGGAGAGTCTTCTCCAATAGCTTTGACTGAACTTCCGATTCTCTTTTTCGGTCAAGTTCCTGATGCAGTTCCTCTGATTCGCTAAACAGCTCCCCTTTTGTTTTTTCTTTGTCTTTCACCTTGCACCCCTTGAAATCTATTGGATTTATCTAACTTCGAGAAAGCCGCAATATCACCAAAGAGGTATTATCTGCCACATAAATGAGTTTATCCACAACAAAAAGATCGTAACTTTTCCCTTCGGTGTCGAAGCGGCCCACAAAACTTATCTGGTAAGGATCACTAACATCTATCACATGAACTCCCTCGTCCCCAAGAGCTATATAGACCAAATCACCTTTTACGGAAACTCCGTAGGCGTTGGCTCCCCCGCCTGGATTATAGGATGTATTTAACACAATGGGGTTACCTGGATCAAAGACATCAAAGATATGTAATCCACCACCCAATGTAACCAGATAAGCATAGTATCCCTCTACCAAAATCTTGTAGCCCCCGAAAAGTGCATAGTAAGATCCCACCACACTTGGATTGGAAGGATCAGACACATCCAGAATTTGAAGCCCATCAGTTATAGCCAGATAAGCATAATTTGCTTTTACAAAAACTCCCATCACTGGTGAACTTAAGAAGAAATGAGCTACTGGATCCGGGTTATTAGGATCTGTGACATCAATTATCTGTAATCCTCCTGCCCCATCTGCCACATATGCGTAATTTCCGGAAACGAAAACATCCTCAGCATATCCCTGCGTCTTAAAACTCCCTGCAGAATCAGGACTTGAGGAATTGGAAATATCCACAATCTGTAATCCTTCCGATCCATCAGCTAAATATGCATGGTTACCAGTAACAAAAACTCCCTTTGTGAATCCAGAAGTATTAAAACTCCCCTCGAGATAAGGATTTGCTGGATTTCGGACATTGATGATCCTTAATCCCTCTTCCCCATCGGCCACATACGCATAATTCCCTTGAACGAAAACGTCATAAGCCATTCCCGGAGTATAGAAATCGGAGATAAAATAAAACCCGGCACTTACTCTGACTGTAACCGTGATAACAGAGGAGGTAGCTGAATTATTAGCCTGATCATAAGCAACTACATACATCATATGAGAAGTGCTATCATCATATAGATAGGTTGTCCAGTCATATTTCCAGGGAGACTGGGTATCGGTGAAGAAGAGCTGAGAATCTATGTAGAATTCCACCTTGGCAACTTTTAAATTGTCTTCAGCTTTCACACTGATTTCCACGGTATCGGAGACCTCAGAATTATTGGTTGGTAATAGGATCTCAACCGTAGGTGGTGTAGTGTCTTCGCCTGTTACTTTTTTCTTACCACAGGAAGCTAAAAATGATAAAAGCATCAAACCTGAAATGATCAAAACTACCCATCCGATGTAGCTCACCTGAGCAGATATTTTTTTCATGTCTTATCTCCTATCGTTTAAATCTTTTATCCCCAAAGCTCTATATAAAATATATAGGCAAATACAACCAAATCCTTAAGGAAAATCCGTAGTATAATTAATCCATTGATACGAAATAGATTATATAACCCAGAAAAGAGAAAAAAGGTACCCGATTCAGAATAAGTCTTCGTTACTTCTATTGGGACAAATTGACAGAAGTGATGTTCATATGCCAGACAGTGTTAGGTATAGATCTTCCGGTTCTCAAATTGTAACTCCTTCAGAGACATTTTATAAACAATTTCAACTGGAAAGTCAACCGTTTTTTGAAGTTGGTTAAATTAGCAAAAAATTAAGAATATTTAAAATTTTTCTTGACTAAATTCGGTTTGGGTTTTAAGTTAAACCCCCAAAACTTTGGAGGAACAGTTGTTAAACACTATTCCGAGGAGGTAGGTTTAATGAAAGTAAAGATCGATCCAGAACTTTGCACAGGGGACGAAATTTGCGTCCAGCTCTGCCCTGATGTTTTCGAGATGCAGGACGACAAAGCTGTGGTGATAATAGATGATATTCCTGAGGATCTTAAGGATTCCGTCCGGGAGGCAGTTGATTCCTGCCCCAGCGAAGCCATAACAATTGAGGAATAATAATTCCATAGAGTATTAAACCCTAAAAGTTTAACTCTTATCGAGAAGAGGTGCTGAGGATTTCTCAGCGCCTCTTTTTTTAATTTCACGACAATAGAAATTCACCTGCCCTGGCAGCAAGGTAGACTGCATAGAGGACAGTTCTGGGTCTCACAATCCAGAATCATTTGGACAAGGTCAGGAGACCTTGTCCTACCCACTACATTAACAAATTGCTCAGTGGGGATTAAGAAGCTCTCAACCTAATTATTTACTTTGCATATTTCATACAGATTCATATTTTGGATTAATTGGAATTAGCTCGTCAAGGATTCACAATGAGAATCATAGCAGGCACACTTAAAAATCGAATTTTTAGAAGCCCAAAGGGAAAAGGAACCCGACCGGCTTTAGCCTTGATCCGCAGGATGATATTCGACACCATTCAACCTTTTATAATGGACTCTGAGATTTTAGATCTTTTCGCCGGATCGGGCGCCTTTGTGTTTGAGGGGATATCCCGAGGGGCAAAAAAGGCTACGGCCATAGACTTAGACCACAGGGTGATCTCTGTTTTAAAATCCAATGCAGAAAATCTGAGAATATCTGATCTAATAGAAACCTATCCCGCAGACGCATTAAAAGCCATACCCGGATTAGCTCAAGCTAAAAGAAAATTCGATCTGATCTTCGTTGCTCCACCCTATTTTAAAGAGCTAACCCAAAAATCATTAAAGCTTCTCGACAAGATACCCCTTAGCGGGAAAAACGGAATTATAATAGCCCAGCTCCATAAAAAAGAGAAGATGGATTTAAGCTTTTCAAATCTTGAACTTTTTAAAACGAAAAAACACGGAATAACCATTATCCAGTTTTACAGGTATATAAATGGATGATTTTCAATTTATTAGAAATGTTTTAAGCCTTTTATATTCAAAACGTTCCGGCAGTTATAACCAAACGTTTCTAAGTTTTATATTCGAATCCCTTGAGTCACTCGCCTATTAACCCGGCTCGCTTATGTAGACCAGGATAATCTCAAGACCACCCTCTAAAATAAATACAACTAACATTATAAATTTTAGAAATCGATTTATTCGAATACAATCAATAGAAGTGTGAATTTTCCCGGAATTTTACAAAAGAAGAGATTTATATTGAATATACACTATTTCCTGGTCTTTTATGTTGACAAACACAAAATGTTGTATTAATTTTTTGGATAATACATAAGGAGCAAAAGTTTGAGAGCGGTCTTGCAGAGAGTCAAACAGGCATCAGTTGAAGTTGAGGATAAGACTGTTGGAAGTATTGGTAAAGGTTTAGCACTTCTTCTGGGAGCCAAAAAGGGCGACCAACAGGAGGATGTCAGCTATCTGGTGGAAAAGTGCCTGAATCTGAGAATATTTGAGGATGAAAACAGCAAGATGAACCTTTCCGCCCTGGATGTGAAGGCTGAGATTCTGGTTGTATCTCAATTCACCCTCTATGCTGATACCTCTAAAGGGAGAAGGCCCAGCTTTACTGAGACTTTAAATCCTGAGGAAGCTGAGAAGCTATATTTGAAATTCATAGAGTTGACAAAGGAAAAAAATCTTAAAGTGGAATCGGGCATCTTCGGGGCAAAGATGCTGGTCAAGATCTTCAACTGGGGTCCGGTAACTTTCATCCTGGACAGCAGATAGACAAAATCAATTTATCAAAAAATGAAAGCGGAATTAAATCAGATCCTGAATAACAGGAAATTAACTTTAGCTTCCAGCTCTCCCAGAAGGGCTCAGATTTTGAGAAAAGAGAACATTGAATTTAAGGTTATTCCACCTGAGGATATTCAGGAAAAAGATGTGTCCTCTGACCCGGTGGAACATGTTCTGGAGCTTTCCAGAAGAAAAGCGAAAAGTGTTATAAAAAAAGTGAAGGAGGGTTTGATCTTAGGTGCGGATACAATTGTGGTTTTAGACGTTGAAATCCTGGGCAAGCCCATAGATGAAAAGGACGCCCAGAGAATTCTTAAAAAGTTGAGCGGAAAAACTCATAGGGTTTACACCGGTTTAACTCTAATGAACAGATCAAATGGCAAAATCTTATCAGATTATGATTGCACTGAGGTGAAATTCAATGACCTTGAGGAAAAGGAAATAAGAAATTATATTAAAACTGGTGAACCTATGGACAAAGCTGGTGCTTACGGTATTCAAGGTATGGGAAGTTTTTTGGTGGATCATATTAAGGGTAATCTGGACAATGTGATAGGATTGCCCATGAAAAAATTCCGGGAGACCCTAAAAAACATCAACCAGGATATTTTGTCTGAAAAACAATGAGAATACAACTGGATGAGGACTCAGGTGAGATCAGAAGTTTAGGTTCTTTTCTAAAGAACAAGAGACGGTCAAAAGGGTTGAGCGTAAAGGTAGTAGCAGAGGAACTGCGAATCAAGGAAAAATATATAAAGGCCATAGAAAAAGACCAGTTGGACCAGCTCCCCACCCCAGCCCACCAGAAGATTTTCGTTAAAACCTATTCCGATTTTTTAGGCCTTGATTTTGAGGAGCTCAAAAAGCACTTTGGATGGGAGAAAAAGGGAAAGCCAACTTCGATTAAAGCAAATCAGCAACAAAAACCCACCTTTCTCCCGGTATTAGCAGGTTTCATAATCGGGCTTTTTTGCATAGTGGCTTTTCTCAATCATATGCCGGAACAGAAATTTAATTATTCCCAAGAGAAAATCACACCTGATGAGATAACAGCCGAAACAGAGACTGTCTCAATTTCTGAGGAGATACCCTTGGTGGAGAAAATGATCCTGAGACTGGAGGGGAATGAGGATTCCTGGGTTCAGGTAACAGCTGACAGAGACACTTTATTCAACGGGATTCTTCGCAAAGGAACTGCCTGGGAATGTAAAGCTATAGATGAGTTTATGATCAACGTGGCCAGATCCTGGGCAGTGGTCGGATTTGTGGATGGGCAACCACTCCTGCCCTTTGGTACACCCGACCAAATGGCCCAGAAAAGGACAATCACCAAGGAAAACCTGGCATCTTTTCTGGACAGCCTAAAAAGTAAATAATTCACCAAACCTCATATATATGAATCCCATAGTAAAAAGTTACCTGATCTGGAAAAGCAAACTTCTCTTTAAACAAAAACCTTTCTCCTTTGCTGCAAATTTGAGTCAGGCCAAATCCATGTTAGTTCTACTTCCTCATCAGGCAGAAGGTTTCTCGTCCGTTTTTAATCACCTCTCCCCTCTGGAGACGATTTTCCCCGATCTGAAGATATCTTATTTATTGCCTTTCAGCACCCAGGGATTTATTTCCACCTTAAAAAACTACGATTTGATTCTTCTAAAAAAAGAGGAGATGGGATGGTTGGGATTACCCAGAGTGAGTTACACCCGCAAGCTCAGAAATTACGGTTTTGATATAAGTCTGGATATGGACCTTAGAAAAAACTTTCTTAACGCCTATCTGGGACTTTTATCAGAGGCTAAGGTTCGTATGGGAATCCAGGGCAAGGGAGGACCACCTTTTTACAATCTGGAGCTAATTATACCTTCAAATCTTATATATCTGGATGAACAATACGACTCCCTGATAAGGATATTAAAAAACCTGAGAATGCAAAAAACCGTGGAGGCATAGTTGTATCTTTCCAGGCTGGAGCTTTTCGGTTTCAAGTCTTTTCCTTTAAAAACCAAGATTTTCTTTGATCAGGGGATAACCGCCATAGTGGGTCCCAATGGATGTGGTAAAACCAATATCGTGGATGCCCTCCGCTGGGTTTTGGGGGAGCAGAAGACATCCGTCCTGCGGGGAGATAAAATGGAGGAGGTTATCTTCCACGGAACTCAGGAACTCAAACCCTTAGGAATGGCCGAGATCTCTTTAACCATAGATAATCAAGCAAAAATTCTGCCCATTGAGTACAGCGAGGTTTCAATAACCCGCAGGCTTTTCAGGTCCGGAGAAAGCGAATACTATATCAATAAAAATCCCTGCAGGTTGAAAGACATTATCGATCTTTTCCTGGACACAGGAATGGGAGCTCATACCTATTCTGTTTTGCAAAGAGAGATGATCGATATAATCCTTTCAGACCAGGCCGAGGAGAGAAGATTCCTATTTGAGGAGGCATCCGGGATCTCCAAATATAAAAGAAGAAAAAAGGCTGCCCAGAGGAAATTGGAAGCTACTCAAAACGACCTGTTGAGAATAACTGATATAATAAAAGAGGTGGAGCGGCAGGTAAATTCCCTGAAAAGACAATACCAGAAAGGGGAGCGATTCAAAATTTACAGAGAGGAATTGAAAGAACTGGACATCAAATTAGCTGGGTTTGACCTGTCTTTATTCTCACACTCAGAAAAAAGAGTTAAGGAAAATCTGGATGAACTTGAGAAAAAAAGAGAAGACCATATAGAGAGAACCAAAGAAAAAGAGTCTCAGCTTCAGAGTCTGAAAGCCCAACTTCTGGACATAGAAAAGGAGAATTACGCGCTACAAAAGGAAAAGGAGGAACTCTCCCAAAGAGCCTACCAGCTGGAGAGAGAAAAATCGATCAGCTCTGAAAGGGAAGCCAACCTGACAGAACTGGTAACCAGATCTAAACAAGGAAAAGATGATTTAGAATCCCGTCTGGTCAAAATAAACGAAGAGAAAAAAGCCAAGGAAAAGTTATTTCTTGAGTTATCCGAGAGGCTCAAGCTTAAAGAGAAGGAAAACTCCGATCTGGAGTCCCGTCTTAAGGTAAAAGACGAGGAATATCAAAGGGCCAAAGAAGACTGTCAAGCTATTGGCAAAACCCTTGAGGAATCGGAGAAAAATGAAAACCAGTCGAAAATGGAGATACAAAACCTCAACACCTTGGTGGATACCGCAGAAAAGGAAAGCTCACGATATCAAGAGGAAGAAAAAGTCTTCTCAGAGAGACTAAACTCCATCTCAAAAGAGATCGAGAGTAAATCCCGATCTCTGGAAAATGACGAAAAGAATGTACAAGTTGAGACTGAAGAGAAAAAATCTTTAGAGGAAAGTCTAATATCCTGTGAATCGAACCTGGAGAAGTTGAACCTGGATAAAATCAGGGCAGAATCCTCACTCGATTCGCAAAAAAAACACATAACACTTCTGCAGGAGATTTTACTCAGTTACAAAAGCTATGAACGGGAAAAAGCATCACTTCTGGATCAGAGGGAAAATCTACCTGGAATCATAGACAGCGTAGGCAACCTTTTCGCCATAGAGGAAAAGTATGAAAAGGCTATCAGAAACCTCTTAGGTGAATCTCTGAATTTCATTGTAGTTAAAGACACAGGTTCAGCCCAAAAAACCATAGATTACTTAAAGGAAAATAAAATAGGGGAAATCACCCTTCTGGTTTTAGATAAATTCAAAGAGTATCACATCTCAAAACCTGCTCTGGCTGAAATGGAACATGAGGGAAAATGGGCAATTGAAGCGATAGATTGTCAGGAGCAATTCACACCCCTGATGGACTTCCTTCTGGGTAAAGCGTTAATCGTATCCTCATTCGAGGATGCTTTGAAACTAAATTCCCAAACCGATTCCGATTTAACTTTCGTCTCCTTAAACGGTGAAGTGATAAAACAGGGGAAAATTATAACCTTCGGGGAAAGGAAAGGATTTTTCTTTGAAGAAAAAGAAAAGGAATCGGAGATCACCAGGAAAAAGATAAAAGAACTTCAAGATCAACTGGAAAAAATCGAAGAGGAAAAAGACAATGCCTTATCGGAGAAAAATCAGATCTCCGAGGTTTTATCATCAAAGGGGAAAAAACTCCATACGTCCCTGGAGCAGCTCCATGAAAAAGAACTCAAGTTAGATCATCTGAAGATTAAAAAATCGGAGATGGGGAAAAGACTGGAGGAGATGAAAGATCAATTGGAGGGGATCGGTTCAAAAATTCATCAGTTGAAAAACAATCTTAAAGAAAGGAATGAAAAACACTCAATTTTAGAAAAGGAAAAGGGGGAAATCGTTCAAAGGAAAAAGAACTCGGGAAAAAAACTAAAAGAACTGGAGAGATCCAAGGATGATATCTATCAGGAGTTAAATGAGCTGAGAATAGAAATAGTGACCATTCAGGGGAAGACAGAACATCTGGAGAATGATAAAAAGAGATTAGGAGAACTGATACTGGAAATGGAAAAAAGCTTAAAGTCAAAGGATGAGGAGATAAAGGACTGGACCAAAAAAATACAGGAGATTACCCGGAAAAAAGATGAGATTGAAAAGGAGTTGACAAAAGTCCTGGAGAGTAAGGAATCCAAATACGAAATGGTGGATTCCAAAACCCAAATCAAAAACGCATTCACTAAGAAAGTCAACCTGATCGAGGAAAACCTGAAAAAGCTAAGGGAACAAAAGGAAAGATTCCAGGAAGAAACCCACAGCCTGGAGATGGAGAAACTGAAAATCTCAAATGATATTCAAAGACTCAAAGAGAAAATCTGGGAGGATTATCAGGTGGATATCACCAAGCTTTCTGCCCTGGAAGAGGAGGAGAAGACTCAGGTAGAGGAGATGAAGAAAAGAAGGGATTTCCTTAAGGAAAGAATTGAAAAAATTGGGCCGGTAAATCTTTTAGCTGTGGACGAATACAGATCCCAGAAGCAAAGACTGGATTTTTTGAATGAGCAATACCAGGATCTGGTAAATGCCAAGGAATCCCTTAACTCAGCCATACTTACCATCAACAGGACAGCCAGAAGGCTTTTCCTGGAGACCTTTGATAAGGTAAAAATAAATTTTCAGAAGATCTTTTCCGAGCTTTTCCAGGGTGGTGAAGCGGATATTTGGCTGGAGGATGAAGAGGATTCTCTGGAATCCAACATTGGCATCTCAGCCAGCCCCCGGGGTAAAAAGCTTTTGAGCCTGGATCAACTTTCAGGTGGCGAAAGGGCTTTAGTGGCAATATCCCTTTTGTTCGGAATATATCTGGTTAAGCCCAGCCCTTTCTGCATCTTAGATGAGGTGGATGCCCCTCTGGACGATGCCAACCTTATGAGATTTTTAAAACTAATTAGAAGTTTCAGCTCTCACACCCAGTTTATAATCATCACCCATAACAAGCTCAGCATGGAAGCCTCCGATGTCATGTACGGGGTAACCATGGAAAAACCCGGCGTTTCCAAAATCGTATCGGTTAGATTGGAAAAGGAAGAAAATAAGAGTAAAGAGTTAAGAGTGGAGAGCAGAGAGTAAAAGAGAAAATCAACAATGATATCACTGGGAAAATTAAGATTGGGGCTGACCAAGACCAGGGAAAGCCTGGTGAAAAAAATCGGAGGTCTGGTCGGCCTTCATAAAAAACTGGATAGAGAACTTTTAGATGACTTAGAGGAAATTCTTCTTAAAGCCGATGTGGGCGTGACCGGAACAGCAAAAATAATTGAGGCCATGGAGAGTCTATCCCAAAAGGAAAAGGTCTCCGATCCTGAGATAGTGATGTCCTTTTTGAAACAGGAGATAAAGTCCATCCTCCTGAGTGCAAGTCCGGAGAATAACCCTGCGGAGTTATCCACCACCCCCTGGGTTATAATGGTGGTGGGAGTCAACGGCACCGGAAAAACCACATCCATAGCTAAATTAGCCCGGATGTATCTGGAACAAAAAAAGAAGGTGCTTCTGGCAGCCTGTGATACCTTCCGGGCAGCAGCTGTGGATCAGCTGGATATCTGGGCAAAGAGAGTGGGAGTGGATATGGTGAAATCCCAGCCCTTTCAGGACCCGGCATCAGTTGCCTTTGATGCTTTGAAGTCAGCTAAAGCTCGAGAGACAGACATAGTCATTGCCGACACCGCAGGCAGACTCCATACCAAATATAACCTGATGGAGGAATTGATAAAGATAAAAAGGGTAATGGGCAAATCCCTGCCCGGAGCCCCGCATGAGGTCTTGCTGGCTATAGATGCCACCACCGGCCAGAATGCAATATCCCAGGCCAAGATTTTCAAAGAGGCAGTGGGAGTAACTGGCATTATATTAGCTAAGTTGGACGGAACAGCCAAAGGCGGAATTGTCCTGGCCATAGCCTCAGATTTAAAAATACCGGTAAAATATGTGGGGTTAGGTGAGAAATCCGAAGATTTGGAAACATTTGACTCAGAATCCTTTGTGGAGGCTTTGTTCCAATGATCAAGCAGCTTAATGTAAAAACATCCAGCCGGGTGGAGCTTGTTGACATAACCTCTCTAATTCAGAGCACTGTCAGGGAAAGCAAGGTCAATTCCGGCATCTGTTCAGTTTACGTACCTCATACTACAGCAGGAGTAACCATTAACGAGAATGCAGATCCGTCTGTAAAAAGTGACATAATCAAAGAACTTAACAAGGTTATCCCCTTTGATGATAAATATTCCCATCTGGAGGGCAATGCAGCCGCTCATATCAAATCCACCCTTGTGGGCGCATCAGAGACCATTATGATCGAGAACGGCTCACTGGTTTTAGGCACCTGGCAGGGAATTTTCTTCTGCGAGTTCGATGGTCCCAGAACCAGAAAAGTCATAATCAAGATAATCCAGGGATGACCCGAAAATTTCGTTCTGGTAGCCGCAGTCTTCAGACTGCGAGATTAATTTGATACAATGGTTAAAATAAATCTAATAGTTGTAGGGAAAAATAAATACGATTGGCTTAATCAGGGAATCAAGCACTACCAGAAGCTTCTCAAAAAATACCAGGTGGATTTAGATTTCACTATAGTAAAAGATGAAAAAATTGATGTGAAAAAGGAAAACGGGTTAGTTCTTGACAAAGAAGCAGAAAGGATATTTAAATATCTGAGCAGTGATTCCTATAGAATAGTATTGGATGTTTCCGGAAAAACGCTTTCCTCAGAGGAATTGGCAAACCTTTTAAGGGATAAGCTAAACACAGGAAAAAGCGATTTTGTATTTATCATCGGGGGACCCTTAGGATTATCCGAGAAGATATTAAAGAATTGCCAGTTCAAGTTGTCTTTATCCAGGATGACCTTCACCCATCAATTATCCAGATTAGTTTTATCCGAGCAGATCTTCCGCGCATTTTCAATAATCAGCGGGGACAAATACCATAAATAAATTAAGCTGTTATCTTTACCCATAAAAAAAACCCTCCAATTTAAAATTGAAGGGTTTCTTGTTATGAAACTATAATCAACTACTTTAATAGCAACATCTTTTTTGTCTGGGTAAAATTCCCCGCTTGAATTTTATACCAGTACACACCACTTGATAGCTTTTGAGCTTGATTATCTCTTCCAACCCAGCTTATCGACTTATGCCCTTTTTCTAAGTATTGATCAATTAAGGTTATGACCTTTTGGCCTAAGATATTGAAAATCTCAATTTTCACCTGCCCTGATTCCTTGAGTACAAATTCAATGTTAGTTTGAGGATTAAATGGATTAGGATAATTTTGATATAATGTAATTATATCTATGCTTTGGATGTTATCCTGGTTTTCGTAGTCATCGCCCCAGATAGAAGTAGTGATGGGATTAACTGATCTATCTATATAAATA
>JBARPA010000206.1:0-2580 GCA_049642665.1 Candidatus Zixiibacteriota bacterium | reverse complement strand
CTCTTCTATCTTTTTATCCTTGAAATCCTCTTTATGTGCATCATAATAAAGCTTTATTTCAGATTCGGAGATCTGGATATCTGTGGGAATCTCCTCCTTTAAAAGCTTATTGATCATAAGCTGTTTTTTCATCTGGAATGCACCCTCAATCACATCCTTATCCTGGTCATACCCCTGGCGTAAAGCCGCATCATAGAAAAGCTCGTTAGCCACCCATTGTTTCAGAAACTCAAGTTTTTTCATCTTGTCCTTGAATTGAGAGGAAACCGATGGAGGGAGTTTCTGAATCTCGTTTTCCAGATCAGACATGGTGATCTCCCTTTTGCCTATTCTTGCCACAATTTTCCCGGTTCGGTTTTGTTGATCGGATTTATCCAGAAGGGTCATCCTGTCCAACTCCCTTTGTGCGTCCAGAGACCTTCCCATCCTCTCAAAGCAGATAACCAGATTTTTGTTTATTTTTTTTAGCAATTCATCGTCTGAACTTAAGTTTCTGACTTTGACAAATCTGGCTGCTGCGTTTTGATAATCGTGGAGATCCTGCATATAGATGTTCCCGATAATGTAATTCAGGTTGGCTTCCTTTTTCCCCTCTATTTTTCCGGATTGAATGATCCTGTCATACTCAGAGATTGCCTGCTGATAGAGTTTGTTATCCAGAAGCTCTGAGGCCAGATTCTGCTGGGAGGAGATATCCATGGTTTTAGTGGATTTAATTTTCTTGAGCTCAAATAAAAGAAGGGTGGAAATGATTAAAAGAAGAATTATGCTAAACAATAAAATGCTGGATATGGTATCTGATTTCCCTTGTTGTTTCATCCGTAATCAAGCGCAAAAGTATTTTAACCAGCCAGGTTTTTCTTATTGGAGTCGTCTTCCTTTTTAATATCCTCCTCGATATCCTTCACCCCTTTTTTGAATTCCTTGACAGATTTGCCCAATCCTTTTGCAATCTCCGGCAACCTTTTGGCGCCGAAAAGTAAAATAAGAATTAAAAGGATGAGTAAAATCTCCGGAACGCCAAAGCCTCCAAACATAATTCCTCCTATCTAAACCTTTTTGCCCTTAATCTGAAAAATCCCATTAAAGGCTCTATATAGGGTTTGTCGGTTAAAATCTGAATGTTATCCAGATCCATAGATCGAAACATCCGATCCAGAATCGACCTTTCCCTGTAAGCTGTATCGGAAAAGCTTTTTCTGATATTTGGATCTTTTGTGTCGATCAGGATCTGCTCGCCAGTCTCGGCGTCCTCCAGCTCCAGAAATCCCACGTCAGGTAGCTCCAGCTCTCTGGGATCGGTGATCCGGACGGCGATCACATCATGTCTTTTATTGGCTATTCTTATAAGTTTCTCAAATTCTCCTGATAAAAAATCAGATATCAAAAAGATAATGGCTTTTCTTTTGATTACCCTGCCTAAAAATTCCAAAGCTAAATTAATGTCCGTCCCCTTGTTCTCCGGTCTGAAATACAAAACCTCCCTTATCAATCGTAAAACGTGATATCTGCCCTTTTTGGGAGGAATATATTTTTCAATTTTATCGGTGAAAATAACCATTCCCACCTTATCGTTGTTCTTGGTGGCAGAATATGCTAAAACCGAGCAGAGTTCGGCTGCAATCTCTTCTTTTAATCTGTCCCTGGTTCCGAACTGACCCGAGGAGGAGGCATCCACCAGAAAGATAACTGTCAGTTCCCTTTCCTCCTTGAATTTCTTGACAAAGGGGTAGCCATATCGTGCGGTAACGTTCCAGTCGATGATTCTTATATCATCACCGGGTTGATACTCCCTGACCTCCATAAATTCCATACCTCTTCCCTTGAAGATGCTGTGATACTCTCCAGAAAAGACGTCATTAACCAATCTTTTGGTGCGAATCTCGATCCCTCTGATCTTTCTTATGACCTCTTTAGGAAGCATTTTATTGAACTCAGCTTATGGTACTTCTATTTCGTCGAATACCCTTTTTATCAAATCTTCTGATGTTATCTCCTCTGCCTCTGCCTCATAGGAGACTATTATCCGGTGACGCAAAACGTCCATACCGATCGATTTTATATCCTCGGGCGTGACATATCCTCGCCCCTTCAAGAAAGCATGGGCTTTACTTGCTAAATTCAAATAGATGGAGGCCCGGGGAGATGCTCCGTAAGCGATTAAATCCTTTATCTTTACCCCAAATTCATCCGGGGTGCGGGTGGCATAGACTATGTCCACTATGTACTGCTTGACTTTTTCATCCATATAAATTTGATTGACCACCTCTCTGGCTTTTATGATATCCTCAGGAGTAATAACCTTTTCCACTTCCGGGTTTTTGCCTGTGGTATACCTTTCCATTATCTCAAATTCCTCTTTTCTGTCAGGATAGGAAAGAGAGAGCTTAAGCATGAATCTGTCCACCTGAGCTTCGGGTAAGGGATAAGTCCCTTCCTGCTCTATGGGATTTTGAGTGGCCAGAACCAGGAAGGGCTTATCCAGCTTGAAGGTATTTTCGCCTATGGTTACCTGACGTTCCTGCATCGCCTCTAAAAGGGCGCTTTGAACCTTGGCTGGCGCGCGGTTGATCTCATCAG
>JBARPA010000205.1:0-5039 GCA_049642665.1 Candidatus Zixiibacteriota bacterium | reverse complement strand
ACAAGTCTTGAGATCAAGTTACCCTGTCCCAAAGGAAGGTGATATGAAAAAAATAAGGATTCTAATCGCGGATGATCACAAGATCCTGCGTCAGGGGATAATTACCCTCCTGAACTCCAAACCGGATTTGGAAGTGATAGGAGAATCTCAGGATGGCAAAGACACCGTGGAAAAAGCCAAGGAGCTTAAACCGGATGTGGTTCTGATGGACATCGGGATGCCTAATCTGAATGGTCTGGAAGCTACCAGACAGATAAAAAAGCATAATCCCAACATCAAGGTTTTGATCCTCCCCATCCACAAAAACGAAGAGTATATCTTTCAGTCTCTGCAGATAGGAGCCTCCGGATATCTCCTGAAGGATACCGCAGTGGAAGATTTGATCTCGGCCATTCATTCGGTGTACAAAGATGATTCCTTCCTCAGCCCGGGCATATCCAAAACTGTGATTGATGCTTTCCTGAGGAAGTCAGCTAAGGAAAGAATCCCCACTGCCTTTGATACCCTGACACCTCGAGAAAGGGAGATACTCCAGTTGATAGCCGAGGGTCATACTAATCCGGAGGTAGCTAAAAGGCTATACATATCAAAGAAGACTGTGGAAGCTCACAGATCTCACATTATGGAAAAGCTGGACATCCATGATGTAGTGGATTTAGTTAAATATGCTATAAGAAAAGGGATAGTAACCTTAGATACTTAACATAAATCTGAAATTATATCCCTTCAAATAAGATAGCATACAATTGTATATAAAATAGGGGATTGACCCTATTGCAAATCTTTTATTATTTTCTATAATTTTTATAGAAAAGATTAGAGGGTGTGCCCTGTAGCAGTGGGTAGTTCCTAGCCCCCCTCTACCCAGCTGAGGTTTACACCCTCTTTTTATATCTAATAATCAGATTAACTTCTAAATTTCCTCGCAAAGAAAAATTCTTTGTAACCTCATCCAAAACAAAATATTTATTAACAATCGATTTTTCCAGTTTATTCATTTGTGAAATTCTGGAAATCCAACCAAAAATTGACCGGACATTTAAAGGATAAATGCTGATTAGAAAGGGTATTTCAACTCTAAGCAGGACAATATATTCATTCCTTTTAAAAATGGATCAAGCTTTTGGCAAAACTTTTTGATTTTCTGCCGATATTTAAAACAGATTATGGATTTACAAGGCAGCATAGAGAGGTTTGAGCTTTCCGATATTTTTCAGCTCCTTTCGGTGTCCAAAAAGACCGGAACTTTAGGGGTGCAGAGGGGGGAGGATGTGGTAATGGTCTATTTCAGACAGGGGGATATAATCTTTGCTCATAATCCCAATAGGAAGCTGAGGTTAGGGGATCTTCTGATTCGCAAGAAAAAACTCACCATCTCTCAGTTGGAAAGGGCCATGAGAATTCAACGGGATCTCAAGACCAGAAAAAAACTGGGCGAGCTTTTGGTTTTGGAGTCTTTCATCACCCGCAAGGATCTTGAGGACGTGGTCCGTCAACAGGTGGAAGATGTGATCTATGATCTTTTGAGATGGGAGACAGGAAATTTCAAATTCTACGAGAATAAATTCCCCACCCAGGAGGACGTTACCATCAATATATCCACGGAGAATCTGATTCTGGAGAGCGTGCGAAGACTGGACGAGATGGAACAAATCCAGAGTAAACTTCCACCCTTTGACACGGTTCTGGGATTATCACTTACCGAAACCAGACGCACCAAAGATATCGCCCTGGAAGCTGAGGAGTGGAATGTTCTGACCCTGGTGAACAACAGAAGAGACATAAGGAAGATAATAGATGAGTCCAGATTAGGAAAGCTTGAAACCATGAGGAGGCTGGCCGGCCTTCTGTTGGCAGGATTGGTGGAGCCGGTTAAACCCATCGAAGACGGAATAAATACCGAAAACTTAGAAGAGGCCATTGAGAAGCTCACCAAAATCTTGGAAAAAAGTAAGTAGAAAATCCCATGGGACTCAAAACACAGCTTTTCAGTCTTCAAAGAATTATTGATGATTTTCTTCAAAGGGTGGCTGATTCGGAGTTGAGATTATGGTCCGTGGATCAGAAGTTGGATCAGCTGGAGGATATTGTATACGGGAGGAAAAAGGAGTTCTGGAGAATCTACTCTCGTTTTATCTCTTTTGGTAATTGGTTGTCCCAGGAGGGAGTGAAGATTTTAGATGATGGTTTTAATCCCCAGCAGCTGGAACGGATCATTGGATGCATCGAGAAGATAAAAGAATATAAAAATAGAATAAAGGAAAAAAAGAGAAGGATTCTCATAAATTCAGCCCTGCATCTGGGTAACTCCTTTGCCAGAGAGGGAATTAGAAAACTGGGTATGGAATATACCCCCTTGGGCCTGGTGGAATCCATCCCTTCCGAGTTCAGGGAAAAGCTCAGGGAGAAAATCCCCCGTGCCGGAGACATCAAAGATAATTTCGTAAAAACCCTGGATTATCAAAAGGAGATGCTGGAGAATTTTTACAAACCGGGCGATCACCTATTGACTGTTCTCAACAATCAGATAAACAGTTTGGAGAGAAGGCCATCTTTAGAGGATGAGGTTTTCACTGCATCTCTTCTATATTATTTAAAAAAATACGACTATAAGATCTCAGCATACCTGGAGCGGTTTAAAAATATTACCTTAAGAAAGACTAAAAAATAATTTGCTTTGTTTACGTATTGTATTATAATAAGGAGAGGATCTGTTGAAGTATAAGGAAAGTTTGTTCATCCAGGGAATAAAAAAGATAAAAGAAGGCAAACTTACGGATGCAGAGAAAGATTTGAAAAAGGTAGCGAAGAAAAAATCGCCAGAGTCCGAGAAGGCTCAGATACTGTTAGCTACCTTTGAGGTGAGAAGGGAGTGCAAAAAACTGCTTAAAGAATTAGAGTAATTGGAGGAAAGATATGGCAAGGAAACTGAGAACATTTGCAGATAAAGTTCAGGCCAAAACACATGTGGTAATTTGCACCAAGTGTAATTCCCCCATCCAGCCGGTTCTTATGGTGAGATCGGTTAAATCTGAGCATTCGGGTGCTTGGAAATTCAAACGCCAGTTGGTTAAAGTCTGCAAATGTAACCAAAAAGAGGTTTATTCCTAATCCACTTCTGTTCTTTCATTGACCAAATACCTTTCAGGTCTAAGTAAAAAACCGTCGGTAGAAATACTTACCGACGGTTCATTTTTTTGTTTGCTATTGTAAGGTAAATAAATATCTTAGAAGTTGTAAGATTGTTCAATGGATGAAGAGCTGGGCGGTTTCCTTGAGTTAATCTGATTTATTGAATGATTATAGTGCATTCAATATGGTGATATTCGGAGTTACAGAATGAAGAAGATTTTATTCTTTGTAATAGTGTTAGCAGTTTTAAATTCTATCTGTTCTAATAATTCATATGGAGATACTACGTCTACAGATTTAAAGGTCACAGAGCAGGATAGCAGTGATATCTTTGCTGAGTTACTTAGCAGCAGAATAAAAATTTCAGGTGAAGGTTATTTCCAAGCCATTCAACCTGGGAAAAATGTGAATCCGAAGAATAAGTCATACTTTAGAAATGGTAAAATAGCTCAACCAATAGAGTATGGAATTCCTTTCCATGGAGCCTATCTTTTACACCTGCGCAACATTATTAAAGTTACTGATCACTTTCAACTTTTGGTTCGTTTAATTTTTGAGGGACGTTCCTTCTGTAACGATTATCTGGATTTCAACTACAATAGTGTATTCTGGAGTAAAATATCCGGAACATACAGGTTGGACTTTTCAGGCTTAAGCGAAAACGACACACTTCTTCTCAGAATGGGTGACCTGGAAAGGTGTCGCTGTGGCGAGGGAATAGCATTGGATGAATTCGAAGGAGAAGGTTATTCATTAACCTACTCATCAGGCAATTTTCGATTGGAAAATACCCACATTGGAAGAGGATTAAATGTGGAGGACGACATTATTTACACGAGTTTCTCCTATAAAGATAGATTATCCCTTAACCTGTTTGCTAACTATAATAGGAGTAACTCAACCTTTCTTGATTCTCCCATTATATACAAGAAGAAATCTAAAGAGTATTATCAGGTGATTTCCAGCATAAGCTTTAACTTGCCAGTTTATACATTTTCATCCTCCTCTTTATTTTCGCAGATAAACTTCTTTGGAGAGGGTGCACTCTCTGACGATCATCGGAGTAAGTTTGAAGTTGACCCAGATTATTCGGCTTTCCTGATTGGTATGAGAAATGAAAGTAGAATCAAAAAAAACGTATACCAGCTGGAATTTCAATATCGATATTATGCCCGGGAGTTTAACTATGTAAATCTTAATCGAGTTACAAACCACCCCTACACCCAGCTTTCCCTGGATAAGAGGTTCAACAACTGGATCAATTACCTTCGTGTATCAGGCGATATTTCAGGGATCAATATATGGAGTTCTTTTAAGCAATTTATTAGAGGATTATGGTTTCTGGAAGGTACTACGGAATTTCTAAAAACATCTGGTTCAATTGATGAAATTTTTACCTTTTATGATTTAGGAATCGGTGTAGAATTTGACAGGAAGGTCCAGGGAATATTTTTCTTCACAAACAAGATTTTCAATGGATATCTTCATAGACGCGGATGGTACTTGGATAAGGAACAAAATCGTAGAATATATATGAACATACAAGATCCAACCTTTGTTCAGACAAAGGAAACTCTATGGGGCGTTCGTATGAAATTCCAATTCTGATACTTTCTAGTGATTTGTAATTTATTTTTGTTGAAAATTGTAAACTTGCCAAATTGTTTGTGAAAAAAGTAACAAAGCCTCTTGCTTTTCAAAAAGATTTTCCGTATATTGATGATACTTTCTTAAAAAGCGAGAGGTGAAAATGCCCAGAGTTGAAATCGATGAAAAACGCTGCAAGGGATGCGAGCTTTGTGTTATAGCTTGTCCCTTCGGGGTTTTAGCCCTGTCCAAAAAATTCAGCTCCACCGGTTATTATCCGGCAATTATGATTCATTCGGAGAAATGCACGGGTTGCACCC
>JBARPA010000204.1:0-1714 GCA_049642665.1 Candidatus Zixiibacteriota bacterium | reverse complement strand
CCACCCATCCCCCGAAAAAGATTTTAACGTTTTCATATCCTAATTCAGCTAATTCTCTTGCCAAAAGCAGACTCAATTCGCATTCGTCCCCATCACAATAAGCAATTATCCCCCTGGATTCTAAAAGAGAGGATTTCAACTGGGGATAATACTCCTCGAACTCCTCCCAGGGCAGGTTAACCGCACCTGAGATATGACCCAGATCATAATCCTCTTTCAGGCGGCAGTCTAAAAAAACCACTTCACGGGATTTGAAACTTTCAAGAGCCTGACTAAGGTTCACGACTTCAGGGTCGTCGGGTTGGTAATCATGCGGTACGATCAGACTATCGGAGACCGTCTTGTTTCCCCGTTCCCCAATTAGTTCGATACCATTTCGGGAAAACGTATTGTTTAGAATCCCAATTACAAATCCGGCACAGACTATAATTACGGCTTTTAAAGCAGTATTTGAAAATCTCGATTTACGATTCATCTGCTAACTATACCCTGAATGGGGATGGTGCATCTGGTTTTTTCCGCACCAGTGAATTCTAAAGTCATTGAAGTTCTAAAATGCCCCGGGGGCAAAGGCGGGCGGATTTTAAAATTAATCTGTGTGCTTTCACCCGGTGAAAGTTCCAATTTCCCTATTCCGCAATCTATGAATTCCTTTGGCTGTAGAACCACCGAGATGAAAATCTCGCTCCCTGAGATATTTTCCACGTCCACCTTTTCAACCATCTCCTGATTTGGTGCTAACGTGTCGAAAAGAAGGCCCTCAGGATTAAGCCTTACCATGGAGTTTTTCAAATCCACCTGAGCTGTGAAAACGATATCTGATAAAGGTGTGTCCTTATCATTACTCGCAATGGAGACCGCCTTCTGGATTTGTCCATGAAACTTCCTGGGATCAAAGATAAGCTCCAACTCCGCCATTTCCCCTGGAGCTATCTTTGATTTACTGAGTGGGGTATGGGTGCACCCACAGTCAGATCTCACCCGGGTAATGATAAGGGTATCACTACCCTGGTTTTCTATCTGGAATATACGGGATACCTTTGCGCAGTTGGGAATGTGACCAAAATCCCAGAATCTCTCTTTTAATTGGATTCTGGAAGCAGGCAAGGTTTTTTTGAGTTTTTGAGCAGATGACAGAATAAATGGGAAGAAGAAAAACAATGTAAAAGAGAGAAAAATCAAACTCCTGCGCATTTGTTATTTCCTTTTCTTTTCACCATTTCTGTAAGCATATAGCAGTTTAATAAATACGCTTTTAAACTCTTGGAGTTGGAGCAATAGATTTGGTTAAAAGAAAAGAGGCTTTAAATCGATCAAATTCTGAAGGTTTTTAATACCTTTTCTTTACCCAAGATGAACTTAAGCAGAGGATAGCCTAATAGATAGCAGGCTACGATCTCACCTATTGAGATATATAATACATTCAACCAATAAGGAAGATTGTAAAAAAAGTGAAGATACAAACTGACCCCCAGCGAATTTACGATAATTGGCGGGAGGGGAGCTAAAAAAGGTTTTTTGGTTTTTGAAATTAAATAAGTTAACCCAGCTGCTATCAGGGTACAAAGACTCCCGAAGATGATATCGGGTAACCCTACCGGGCTGAACAGATTAGCCACCAGGCATCCTAAAGCCAGGCCGGGTATTGCTGCGATGGAGATAAAGGGAAGAACGGTTAGAGCCTCGGATATTCTGATCTGTATCGGACCATAGC
>JBARPA010000203.1:0-1913 GCA_049642665.1 Candidatus Zixiibacteriota bacterium | reverse complement strand
ACTACCCACTTGCTCAATTTATCTGAAAGTGTGATTCAAAACACGGGTTGGGACAACCTGGGTACTACTTTTAGGGACCGAAGCAGTAGAGAAAGCCGTCCTCAGAACACAAATAGATTTTGTCTTTGTAAAAGACCGGAGAGGCTGTGATCATGCCACTGGTCTGGAACTTCCACTTGAGTTTTCCACTCCATCGGTCAACCAGGTAAAATCTGCCGTCAAGTGAGCCAAAGAAAACATTATCCCCTACTACTAAAGGTGAGGAATGTATGGGGCTTGAAGCATCAAATTTCCATCCCAACTGACCGGAGGTAAGATCAATTTTATATAAAAAGCCATCGTTTGACCCGATGAAAACCGAGCTTTCAGTTACAGCAGGTGAGGAATAGATGGGGCCGGAAGTTTCAAAATTCCATATCAACTCTCCATCATTCTTATTCAAACTGTATACCATCCCTTCCAGGGACCCGAACAAAACCTGCCCATTTTGTATGGCCGGGGATGAAACTATACCCTCCCGGATTTTGAATTTCCATCTGATCCACCCTGTTTTCTCTACCAGAGCATAAAACCAGCCATCATTTAAACCTAAAAATAAAAGCCCTTCAGAATATGCAGGTGAGGATAATTTTTTCCCTCCCTTTTTGAACTGCCAGATGGGTTCCACCCTAAATTTATTTAGTGCATAAAGCTTTCCTGTTTCAGTGCCCAGAAAAATCCTATCTCCAATTACCACAGGTGAAGACCTGGATGATCCTAATTCTTTTTGCCACTCAAATCTTCCTTTTTTGAGATCATAACAGAAAAGGGTTCCTTTTTCTCCTTCCCCGCTGATGTAAAGGAAGCTATTTTGTAGTGACAAAAAGGAAGGGTATGTTTTTTTTAAAGATAAATCGCCTAATCTTTTGCCGGAATTTGCATCCACAAAGTATAATTTCTTATCCATTCCACTGACAAAGATCACATCACCAGCCACAACAGGTGTGGATTTTATTTTCCCGTTCAGCTCTAACTTCCAGAGAAGTTTTTCAGGAGTTGAAGTGTACTTTTGAACATATCCTGAGTTTCTCAGATCACCCCTGAAACTTCTCCAGGCTGGATCGTAGGTCAAGTCTTTATCTTTCAAAACAAACAAGTGAGAACAGAAGATCAAAAGGCAAAAAAATAAGCCCCCGAAAATAAATGCAATTTTTTTCATCTTAGGTTCTATTATTCATCAATAATTTAGAAGTTCCAGCCAAAAAAGAAATCGAAAACCCAGCTATCCGAATCTGAGGTTTTAACAAAATCAAATCTCAGGACCATAAAATATCCTAAGCTTACTCTTGCCCCCACTCCAAAGCTGGTATGCAGATTATCGGTCTGGTCAGTATACTCATCCCATGCATTCCCAACATCAAAGAAAACTGCTCCCCGAATAGCCTGAAATCCAACCCTTCCAAAGGGGAAACCGATCAGAAGATTATTGATCAAAGGAAACCTTAACTCATTATTGACCAGAATCAGGTTACGTCCGTAAAAGGCACGTCTGGAATATCCTCTCAAAGTCCAGCTCCCGCCCAGATAAAGGCGCTGAGGTTCCTTTCCGGCTGAGGTGAATCCCATGAATCTGAATGCATAGCAACTGTGCTTGGCCAATCTCAGGTATTTCCTGAAATCCATCAAAACCAATCTGTTGTAAACCGAACCATCATTCCATCCAAAGGTTATTCCCCCGGTCAGGTTAAATCTGGTTCCGTCAATGGGGCCCACAAAATCCCACAGGGAGGTATCCATGATAAATGAGAGGTAATTAGTGGACAAAAGGGCGTGCCTTTTTTTGTCGAACATGTACAGGTCTTTATCCGACTGCCTCAATACAAAGGAGGTTTCAATCCTTCTGAATTTGGACAAGGGGTAGCTGGCGAATGCCA
>JBARPA010000202.1:0-13101 GCA_049642665.1 Candidatus Zixiibacteriota bacterium | reverse complement strand
AAGGAATCCAAAGAGCTGGTGGAATCCACCAGAAAAGAAATTGAGATTTTGGTAGCTCAGATAAGAAAAACCCAGGCGGAAAAGGAAAGCATAAAACAGGCTCAGGAATTTGTTAAGGAGAAAAAAGTTGAAATAGATACCCAGCTTGAGAAAATCGAGAAAAAGGTCGTCAAAAAGAAAGGGGAAATCAAAGAGGGGGATCTGGTCTGGATTGAATCCCTTGAAATCGAAGGTGAGGTTTTGACCAAATCCGATAAATCGGGCAAAGTCAAGGTGAGGATTGGGAACTTAACCTCAATTGTAGATCAGAGCGATCTTTCCAAAATCGAAGGTAAGCCTACTGAGAAAACCTTAAGCAGCACCGGATATCAGCTTTATTCCATTCAAGACATCAAACCCGAGATAGATTTAAGGGGATTAAGCTCAGATGAAGCAATGGACAAAGTAGACAAATATCTGGACGATGCTTTTCTGGCAGGCTTATCCACAGTTCAGGTGATTCACGGAAAGGGCACCGGGGTCCTGAGAAAAAAGATGCAGGAATTTTTAAAAGACCATCCCAAGGTCGAATCATATAGATTAGGCGAATGGGATGAGGGGGGAAGCGGGGTTACGGTGGTAAAATTGAAAGAATAAGGCTGTGGGCCACTCGGCTTTATTAAAAAAAAATCGATTTTTGTATCTACTTTTTCAGTCGTCTTTTTTGTAATACTTCATATAAAGCTTGAAGAGTGTTCAGGGTGATAAGTTCGAAATTACTAAAATCCCATTCAATATTAGTGAGAGGTCTGAATATAAGTTTCTGTTCACCATCCTGCATTACCATGGCATCATCAACTAATACTTTATATTTTGAAATTCTAATTTGTTGTTTAAGTGCAGCTCGATACCTTTCAAATATTTCAGGAGACAGAGTTCTTTTCATGAAATTCCAAGTTGGTGTAGCTTGTGCCTCTTTTTCAAGTTCTTCATCGGATGGCTCTGATTCGGTTTTTTTTACAATAGGAGATAGAATTATACTCCCCTGGTGCGCCGTAAAATGCCTGTTTCTTCTTAACTGCTCAATCCATTTCAAGAACTTTTCATCTTTATATAAATTTCCCAAGTTCTCATCAACAGAAATAACCTTAGCAACAAAATCCTCTCTTGCAATAGTAATTTGTGAAAAACGAGTGACACCTAAATTAAGTGAATTATTTAGTATTCGTGAAAGCTGATCGATACCACCCCAAAGTAGAACATAGTAGTAACACAAATAATAAGATGTCTCGAACTGAAAACTTTGGCGTTTCCAATTATGTCTTTTTGCATAGTTTCGTTGCTGCACATAAAATAGTAATTTGTCTCTGGTATAACAAATATGTGACACTCTATTTAATAATAAAGATCTAACTACTTCTATAGTGTCATCATACAATCCGATTTTTCTAAATTTAGCTTCATATATTTCATAAGCTTTCCTACCGAATTTGTCACTTAATGAATGAAATGTTGACCAAGGCATATTCCAACATGGATCAGAAAATGACCAAGGAACTTCATGCCCTCTAACAAAGACCTCTATGTTTTTCTTAGCTTCATCACGATTTTCCACTAAAAAATGCAAATCCGTTTCTTTATTGAAAAAATCTATAACTTCCTTGTTTTCAGTAACCACTAAATCTGCGTCAATAAATTCAGCCATTAATTTGATTTTTTCATTATAATCTGGTGTATCCTTCGTTAATTTGACTGGTGTTAAGCCCAGCTCTTTGCAAGTGTTTGAATTCCCCGAATATAAAGTTGGAGGTACGGATAATTCTAAATGAGCTGGAGAGTCAGCAATATCGTTTAAATAAATTTTTAGGGTGCAAAGTTCTTTAATAAATGGCAGAAAATTCTCGAAATCTTTGTTTTCTCTTAATTCAATTAAAGCTTTAAATGTATGATTCAATAAACCAGCTGATTCAACTTCTGGATATATTTTCCCGTAGATAAAAGGCATAAGAATTCTTTAACGAATATAACTCAATCTAAAATTATCACTTTTTAAGTATATATTATAGTTACCTCACTTTCAAGGAATAAAAGTTACCTGAATGTAAGTTATAAATAGATTGTATCCAGTCTTAGGTTTAGGATAATGGTCTAAAATAACTGGAGGCTGGTTGAATATTTCGTTTTTTGCCTTGGGACAGTTAAAATATCTTTATGAGACTGGTGGAGAGATGGCTTTACAGGAGATCAGCCATAAGAAGCCGGTTTTGAAGAACTAGATGATAGCTTAGGTTGAGGAGGCGGTGGTGAAGATGGCAATTGAGGGAATATTATGCGTTGGCTTGTGTGCTGTTGCCAGAAAATCCTAAAGTCGTACACAAACCCGCCACCTATTCCACTTTTCTTTGTAGGGTCAAAAAATCCACCCTTACCTGATCTAAGAACTGGGAGATATTCTGGGCTTGTCTCTCAATGTATCGTTTTTGGAATTGTTTGGCAAAGAAGGTTTTAGTAGAAGGGATTTCCTTTTCCGAGATGCCGTAATATCGACCATTGGAAATCTGTGCGATCTTCATTCCTAACCTGGTCCCGCTTTTGAGCTTTCCATTTCTATCCTCCCCATGAGATGGATTTATAACCACTACGGGGATCTTCTCCCTTTTGAAATCCTGGGAGACTTTCATTGCCTCCAGGTAAGCAGGTTCCTCCAGAAGATCAACATATTTGTGAGTAAGGGGCTCCGGGAAACAGTCGCTTACCAGAATGGCAAAGGGGATGAAGTTGGGCGATCTCTTTTTCTCCTGTTTGAAAACCTGAAGGGCTTTTCTCAAACCTTCTGCTAAAGGTGTGTATCCCGAAGGGACCAGAGTGGCTAAATGACCCAGGGCTACTCTCAAATTGTTGGTGGGGTGATTCATAATCTGAGCGGCTTTTTTCTGAAAGGCAATTACCCCTAAGCGGTCCCGGTTTCTGTAGGCATCCCGATAAACAACGGATAAGGCTCTGGAGACCGCTGGCAGGAAATGGTGGGTGGAAAAACTGGCGTCGATTATCAGCACAAGGGTAACTGAACTTCTACCCTGCCTTACCCAGACCATCAGATCGGAGGGATGAAGCTTGATTTTTGGCTTTCCTTCGCATACTCTGCGATTTGCCAGACTGGTGATTATGCTGGGAAGAAATGCAATATTTTCTTTGGGTATTGTTTTTGGTTTCCTGTAACTGGTGGGTCGTCCCCGGGTGGATGTGGTAAAGCTGCCTGCCCTTTTACCTGCAAAGCTTCTGATTTTTCGGGGCTGTGCTTTACGGGAAAGCCTGATCTTCCATTTTTCAAAATAGGAGGTTAAAGCCCGGGATACCTTTTTGATATCGACCAGCGGGACTGTGGCTGAAAATTGCTTAAGCGAATCTTTTCTTCTGGATTTTTTACCCGGTGGGGTCAGGGCTTTTTTTTTACTCTGCCCTCATCTGCTGGTACAGTTATATCTTTCCCCTTGACCGCTGCACCTTTGCCAGAGGCTTTTTCCTTGTGTAGATCCTCCCATTTTGAGCAGCTCTCCTCAAAGGCGTTTTGAATCTCCTCCTCAGTAGCCGGGGGCTCAAACCCGCCCTGGCGGGTACGGTGGGAAAGCGCTAAAAAGGAACATCTTAAAACATCATCTGATTTCACATTGGTTCTGTTATCCAAAGCAGCCTTGGCACAGGCGGTCATGGTTATCACGATGTCCGGACGCTGACCGTCTACTTTTAATTTGGCACAAATGGAGGCTGCAATATGGTAAATCTTTTCCTCCATTTCAACCCGGGGAATAAGATCACGAGCTGTGGCTATTTGCTTTTTCAGCTTTTCCTCTTGATCTTTAAACTGTTTTTTAAAGCCTGTGGGATCTTTTTCAAAAAGGAGGTTATTTTTAATTATTTGAACTCTATCCTCCTCTTCATTTACCGTTTTAATCAAAGTGGAAAGGGGGAAGCGATCGAGAATCTGGGGGCGAAGCTCTCCCTCCTCGGGATTCATAGTGCCCACAAATATAAAACGGGTGGGATGGGTTATGGAAAATCCCTCCCGCTCAATGGTATTCCATCCAAAAGCTGTAACGTCCAGAAGATCGTCGGTTATGTGGTCCGGAAGAAGGTTGATCTCATCCACATACAGGATGTTCTGATTAGCCTGGGCTAAAAGTCCGGGCTGGAGGGCTTTTTCCCCCTCTTTTAAAATTTTCTCCACATCAACCGAGCCAATCAATCTATCCTCGGTAATGCTCAAGGGAAGGTTGATCACCTCCATTTTCAATTCCTTTTTAGGAATTTTCTCGCCCTTTTCAAAACGTGTTCTGCAGGAGTCGCATCTGTTGGAGGGATCCTGAAAGGAGCATTTGAAAGGACAATCAGCCACAACTTCAACTGGCGGGAGAATGTCGGTGAGAGCATAAACCGCTGTGGTTTTACCAGTTCCTTTAGCTCCCCGGATTAAAAAACCTCCAATTCGCGGGTTCACCACGTTCAGAAGAAGACCTAATTTTAGATCGTCCTGTCCAATTATTGCACTGAAGGGTAATGTGAATTCTCCACGCTTTGCCACTTTTTCCTCTTGGCTAATTCCCTCTGTAATTAAGTGTTTTCATTAATCTATGTTATTATATTAACATAATTAAGCTACCGCTTTTATGTTTTAAAGTCAACTAAATTCTAATAATGTATTTTTTGGCATCTAAATTGTGATTTTTGAACAGTTTTTAACCTTTGACTTTTGATGATTTTTAATTAAATTTGTTTGAGATGACCAATTTTTATTCTCAGGATTTAATTGACAGGATCAGGGAGTCCAACGATATCGTGGATTTGATATCAGAGTACGTTCCCCTGAAAAAAAGGGGGAAAAACTATATGGGGCTTTGTCCTTTTCATCCGGAGAAAAAACCTTCCTTCTCGGTGAGCCAGGATAAACAGATTTACTATTGCTTTGGATGCGGGCAGGGAGGTAATGTTATAACTTTTTTAATGAATCATGACAAGTTAGGATTTACAGAAGCAGTAAGGACATTAGCCAAAAAGGCGGGGATTACCTTGCCCCGAAAGCCGATTGACAGAGAAAAACAGGAAATCTATGACAAGCTATATTTTGCGAATCAAATAGCCCATCAGTTTTTCCAGAATTGTCTAAACCACAAAACCATGGGTAAAAGAGCCAGAGATTATCTCGAAACACGAGGACTTAAGCAAGAGATAATTGAATCATTCGGAATAGGATACGCTCCTGCTGGGTGGGAGGGATTGCTCAGATTTGCCAAAACCAAAGGGGTTGACCTGAGGATTTTAAACTCCGCTGGACTGGTGGTGCAATCGGAGAGGAAAGAAGGCTATTATGACAGATTCAGGGACAGATTGATTTTCCCCATATCTAATCTTTCCGGCAGAATAATAGGATTTGGGGGGAGGGTGTTAAAAGAGGAAGATGAACCTAAATATCTGAACTCCCCTGAAACACTCATATACCAGAAGGGAAAGCTTCTTTATGGTTTAAATCTCTCCAAGGAGATAATAAGGGAAAACAACTCCGCAGTGGTAGTGGAGGGGTATATGGATTTAATCAGCCTGTACCAGGCCGGTATGAAAAACGTGGTAGCCTCATCCGGAACAGCATTCACCTCAGACCAGGCAAGGCTTTTATCCCGATATGCTGAGGAGGTCTTTTTACTTTTCGATTCCGATTCTGCAGGAAGAAAGGCGGCTTTGCGAAGCGTGGATTCTCTTTTTGATTACGGACTGGAGGTTTTAGTTATGGATTTACCCTCGGGTGAGGATCCGGATTCCTTTGTGAGAAAGTACGGAGCAAAAAGCATTCTGGAAAAAAAGAAGGAAGCCAAATCCTTTATAGATTTCAAGGTTGAATCGATTGGTGAGAAGTTTTTTAAGCTTTCACTTTCAGAACAGGAGAGGATTATCTCGGAGTTCTCTCAGACCGCCCAGAATATCGGGGATCCGGTAAGACGCAGCCTGTTTTTAACCAAAGTGGCACAAAAGTTGGAAGTGGATGAGAGGATACTTCTAAATAGCATTAAGAAAGTCAAACCCCCTTCTGCTACCGAAAAAGTAACCCAAAACAGAACCGTAAGTGGAGAGAGGCGTTTCGAGATGGAATTTTTGCGAATTTTGATGGAGGATGATAAATTATTGAATGCGGCATTAGCCCAGCTCGCTGCAACGGATTTTAGCTTTCCCGAACACCAACAGATTTTCGAAATACTTACCAGATCTCAAAAAGAGGGCAGATCAATTTCCCCGTCAGCTTTGATAGATAGGGCAGAGGACTTAAAAGTTCAGGAGCTGGTCTCCTGGATTGCTACTATGGATTTAGGTCCGGCAGACCTGGAGATCCTGTTTAAAGACTATGTTAAAAAGCTTCTTCGGGCAAAAAAAAATAAGAAAGTCAAGGAGATAAAGGAAGCCATAAGCAGGGCTTTGAGTTCAAAAAAACTCGATCAGGTGGAAAAACTGACCCACCAGCTTAAAGAGCTATTGGAAAATAAATAAGAGTTTACCTAAAAAGCTAACTTTAAAGTTGTAGGCACGAATTTATTCGTGCTTTTTTTGTCAAGCTGAAGCCTGACACTCCAGATTCCATGCTGTGGATACTGTTTGTCCCAATATGAGCTTCCGGATTTCAAGAAATAGAAAATCAGAAGCAGATCAAACCCCGGTTCTTTTAAAAGAGCCGGGGTTCACAGGATAAATTCCATAAAACTCATTCAGGGATTCGAATGAAAAATCTCCTGGTTAAGGATCGGCGTTAGCCGTAATGGTCGAGCATTGCTCAGCACTTAAGCCGGCACACTCTTTCTTCCCTTTGTCCTTGTTTTTAACTCCGTGCATCAGGTTGTCCTTGTTGTTTAGATCGTCCAATCCCCAGTAGTGTCCCAGCTCATGGGCCATGGTTGTGCCGGTAGCAGAAGCATCAGCATCGACTATCACGGCATCACCCTCTACTGCAACACCACTCCATCCGGGCAGAGCGTCATCTGGCGCTCCAATAACATCAACATAACCGGGTTTATTGCATCTAGCTCTGGCCGAGTCCCTTTCCGCTCTGGTATCCAGCGAGTCATTGGGACCAGTCAAGCTATCCCAGGTTGAATCGGGGAGATAGTTGAATAGAACGTGTTCATAGATCATGGGACAGCATTTCTTTGCGTGGGAACGGAAGATCTCAAAAGCCTTGGAAATCTGATTTGATAAGCTCCTCCAGTCTGCTCCCGGAGCCACCCACAGCTTTATACTGACCCATTTGGGTGGTTTTGTCGAATCCTCCTCGATCTCGTAATATTCCAGCTCGCTGTATATCCACCACTCCTCAAGGGTGTAAACTGGAAAAAAGAGCTCGCCATCAAAAGCGATTAAACTGAGGGGATCTTTATTCCACAAATCGATAATTACCGGAGTAGCTGCGTTCTCTACCGTGGGCTGGAATATGAGCCTGGCCAAGTCGTTGCTGTTTTCTCCCCATCCAGATTGCCAGATTCTTAAGTTGCCGGGCTCGAGGATCTGAACGTTGGGAGGTCCAAATCCGTCCGTTGTATCCCAATCGTCCGCACCCATAAAGCTAACCATGGTGGGATCAAAAGATATTAGCAAATCATAATATCCCAGATGAGCCATATGCGGATTCCAGACGTTGAGACCGATATCAAGATATCCTGTGGGAGTTTCCCACATCTCTGTAGAATCTCCTTCAGTGTCTGATCGAACTGGCGGGAAAAGGTGAACTGCGGGGTAGACCAGCTCCACCACTCCATACAAACCGGTATATTCCTCGGTGACGGTTACATCAGCAAGTCCGGGTATCCAGGAGCTAACCCATCCGATGAAATCGCCCGATTCATCCACAGTGACCGAATCGACTACCCCGAAGTCGGTTTCGAAGATACAATTTGCATCAGGCGGATGAACCGGATTCCCAAAGCTGTCCTCACCTATCGCTACTATCCTTCCGGTATGTCGGGGAATCGCTTCTCTGGGTTGTTCAACATTCACTATGGTTAATCCGGTAACCGGCCCGGGTTCAAACGTTACTGGTATTGGACTCAGGGACACTAAGTTGAGACTGACTATCTCCACTGCTATCACCCCTTCACCTGCGACTGTGGAAGGGACACGGGAGACAAAGGTCCCGTCTCCGTTGTCAGTAACCGGGAAAGAAGAGGGCGGATCCCCTCCTTCCCTATGCTCTCCGATGTAAAGATAGACATCAAAAAAAGACTCCGCAGGGAAATCAGCGGGTTTGGCGTTATTTCCGCAGGAATCGGTAAAGATTATGGTTACCTCTGCGGAGTCAATTCCGTTGGCCTGGTGAGGTGAGGTTACAGCGACCTCGAAGATCTCCGGAGGTATGCAAGGCGCGTCTCCACTTTTAAATTGATAGTTCACCAGATAGACCGCATCTGTGATGGTAACTCCCTTCACACAATCCACATCCCCATTAGCTAAAGGTTCCGGTGGATCTCCAGATTTGAACAGATAGTTGATGATATATACAACATCGGCAATGGTGATCTCCAAATCCCCATTAGCGTCCCCACGATAACAGGGTTCTTGAAATTTTGATGAACTTATATTTCCTGTGTCAAAAGCGGAAGCCGAGGTTGAAAAAGGAGTCACACCGGAATTATCCTGGCCATTAAAAATTAAACTCAGGATACATATGAAAAAGATCATCGGTAGAACAAAAACTAAAATGATAAGACTTCTTTTCATTTTGTCCTCCTTTGGATTTTAAGATAATAGATTTACTAACGAACAGGCGATTTCGCTGCCGTTTCACCTCCTCTGATGAGGGTGAAATAACGATTTTGTGTTTGACTACCCTATTTGTCAGTTTTAAAGAACGAGAAAAACAAAAATACCAATCTCTCTATTTTTTATTAAAAGAATTTACACCTAATTTGTCAAGTAAAAAAATAAGATAAATTATATTCATTTAATCCAGATAAGGAGAGATTTAGAGAAAGTTTAGCTTATTAGCTTACGAGTATAGATCTATCTTGCTATCTTGATCGAGATTATGAAGATGTGATAAAAATTCTATTTATCTACCGAAGCAACGAGGCATAGCGGAGTCTCACCTCTAAACAGGAAGTTCACCACATACACGTATTCCAAGAGTTTTGTTTTTCTATCGCTGTTGGTATCGCGATGGAAGTAAAGGACAAACCGAAAACAAGGGGAAACGACCTGGATATTGTAACTTTCTTAAATTTTTGTTTCATAGAAAACAAGTTGACCATAAAGAGGATAGAAAGTTGTATCCGGATAGATAAAAAAACACCCCGTTTGTTTTTAAAAAACGGGGTGAAGTAATATTCAGATATTTAGTATATGTAGCTTTTTAGCAATCAGGCTCGCCATCATCATCCGGATCGCAGGGATCTGGTCCAAATTTCAGAACATAATTGACCTCGTAAACTACATCGTCAATATTTACCTCGCCATCGCAGTTAGCGTCAGAATAGGCTACTGGTTTAGGACCACTTTTTAACAGATAATTTGTAATATAAACCACGTCTACGATATCTACAATTCCATCACCATTAGCGTCACCACAGAGATAGGGGGCTAAACGGAAACATCGGGAGACAAACTGGGGGGTAAAGCCGGTAGGCTCAAGTCCATACACGAAAGTTAAATTGTTCGCAGGGGGGAACCACATGGTATCAAGACATATCCAACCGGTATCTGCTACAGTGTAAACCATGGTGGCGAACAAACCATCTCCGGGCAGCAAAGGCTCTGACTGTACCGTAACCGCTCCATACAACACCCGGGGCGGGTTCAGAAGCAGGTTACAAACCTTGCCCCCGAAATGCTCCACCCGGCTTTCCACAAAACACAAAGGATCAAAAGTTCCGTTGTTTTTGGCGGAATACAGATAGGCGTTGCTGGCAGGGCTGTAGCTCAGATCCACCAGGGGTACAGAAATTCCTTTCAGAGTGTCATCGTTCCAGATGTTAATGTAAATGGTTACATCTCCACCTCCCCAGGGAAAGAATAAAGTATCGCCATTAGCCGAGCAGGGATATCCGGCCTCGAAATAGAGGGTATCCGGTATATCTGGATCATCACCCGATAGAAACGCTCCCAGAAACTGGGCCAGGGCTGAATTTGCCAGGAAAAGGATGAAAACCAATACCCAGAGTAATACGATTCGTTTCACTTTATCCTCCTGATATAATATTTCCCTACAATTCTTCTCCTCTACCGAGTAAAAGGGGATCTTGTGGATATTTAATTTGAAATCGAGTTTTAAAGAGCATTAAGTCAAATAAATTCTACCTATAATTATAAATCATAATACACCAATTGTCAAGTAAAAATCCACTTTACCTTATAACCATTTGGTGAAACAGCAATTATAAAGCTATTCTGAAAATCCAACTCGGCATTTGATAAAAAAATCCCGTCTGCTTCAACAGGCGGGATTATTTAAATTCAAATTTTCTTTAATTCATTAACAGTCTGGTTCGCCATCATCGTTGGTGTCACATGGAGGAGGTCCATCCTTGAGCACATAACTAATCAGGTAAACCGCATCAGCTATATCCGTATTCTGGTCACAGTTTGCATCTGAGGGGAAAACAGGGGAAGGTCCCTCTTTGAACAGGTAGTTGACCAGATAAACCACATCAACGACATCAACAATTCGATTGCCGTTGGCATCGCCACAGGGGTAAGGTGCCGTGTGAAAGCATCTGGATATAAACTGGGGGGTGAAACCTATGGTTTGAACTCCGGTTACGAACTTCAAGGAATTTTGTGGAAGGAAAAATGAACTGTCCAGGCAGATGGTGCCGGTATCTTCCACAGTGAAAACCATTGTAGCAAACAAACCGTTTCCAGGAGGCATGGGATCCGCCTGCAAAATGAGCGCTCCATATAACACCAGGGGTGGGTTCAGAATCAAGTTGCATATTTTGACCTCAAAGTTCTCCACCCTGCTTCCCACAAAACACAACGGATTTTCTGCACCATTGTTTTTGGCAGAATCCAGAATGGCATAACTGGGAGCGCTATAGGCCAAATCGGTTAAAGGGACAGCTATTCCCCTTAAGCTATCATCATTCCAGATGTTAATGTGGATGGTAACATCTCCACCTCCCTCCGGGAAAAAGACTGTGTCACCATCAGGTGAGTAAGGATAACCTGCAGTGAAATAGAGGGTATCTGCTTTACCCGGATCATAGGGGTCTTGCTGGGCCAAGACAGAATTTACAAAAAATACAAAAAAGATTAAAGCCAGAATCAAAATAAAAAGAATACTTTTCATTTTCTCCTCCAGATTGGCTGATGTTTATGTAATTGACCCTCTGCTAAGAAAAAAGGTGATTCTATAAAATCACCTGAATATCCTTTTGGAAAGAACAAGAAATTAAATTAATTTCTCTTTAATATTATAATGATTTTTGTTGATTTGTCAAGGTAAAAGGTTGTTTTACTTTATGGGTATCGGAGTAAAGCAGAGGATGAAGATAGCCAAGGAGATAAAGCCCACGACTTTTCTTTTTCTGTCCAGAGGAATTGCATCATTTAAAGTGGGAGGATGGGCTAAGTTTATCACAAAGGCTAAAACCGCCCAGAAAAACCATCCCACCCACAAAAAACCTAAAGGAATCAAAGCCAAAACAGTGAATCTGGCTACCTTTTTCTGATGTTTGCCCAAAAGGGCATAGGCTATGTGCCCGCCATCTAACTGCCCTATGGGCAGGAGATTAAGCATGGTCACGAAAAGTCCGGCCCACCCAGCAAAAGCCATGGGGGATAAAAGAACATCATGCCCTGGAGGAACGTTCAGAACCAGATTGGATAATAAAATAAAGATCAAGGAATTCCCCAGGGTGAGTCCCTGCTCCGGTATTTGAGCTGTGACCTGGGAATGGGATAACCCCAGAATCACTACGATAATAGCGACCACAAATCCGGGAATGGGCCCGGCCGCGCCCACATCAAAAAGGTCACGCTTGGAACGGAAAGGTGATTTTGATTTAATCACTGCCCCGAACGTCCCTAAAATAGTAGGTCCGGGGATAAAATAGGGCAGAGATGTTTTTATTCTTCTCTTTCTGGACATCAGGTAATGTCCGAACTCGTGAAATAAAAGAATCAAAAGAAGTGGTACAGCAAAGGATGCCCCGTGAATTATAAGAAGGGGATTGGCAAAGATATTTTCTCCTTTTAAGAACAAGGCTCCGGCTGCAAAGGTAGTCAATACAGTCAGGATAAATAATATGAGGTTGGTTCTGGGTATGGAAGACTTTTTTAGACCAGGCCGGGTCAATTCCAGAAGCATCTGTCCGTTATTATGCTCGAATTTCACCCGGTATCCTAAGGACATAAGCCTCTGGGTGGTTGCCTCCTGCCAGTTTTGTCCCTCAAAGGTGGGAGTCCCCAGAATGATTATATCCCGTCCATCGTGGTAAATGGATCTTATCATGAAAAGCCCCCAGAGCGCATCCCTGCACTCCTCCATCTCTCTTTGCATTTTTATTTTAGTAAGTTTCATAGTGATGGTTTTAGTCTTTTTCCTTTAACATATTCTCTATACGGCCAAGCAGCTTTTCTTCTGGGATGATTTCATCTAAGGATAAGATGTAGATCTCAAAATAGGGGTCTGGTTTCTCCCCCTCCTTTGCAACGTAGGCTATATTCTTTCCATCCAGTGAGAAACAGGGGTGTTTTTTATCCATTTTGTCAGAGGTTAATCTTATCTGATTTTTCCCGTTTCTATCCATAAGATATAATTCCTCAGAGTTTGTTCTGTTGGATACAAAAACTATTTTTTGACCATCGGGTGAGAACGATGGGTAATAATCCTCGTCTTCTCTGCTTGATAAATCCCTCAAGTTTTTTCCATCTGAATCTATAAGATAAATCTTGCGTTTTTGGAATCCGGCTTGAAACAGAATCTCTTTGCCATCAGGGGAGAAGGAGGGGTAATATTGATTTATGGGTTTTTCCCTTTTTATGATTATTCCCTCGGGCTGATCCAGGTTAGTGATCTCTTTAGTTTTCAAATCCATAAGCTTAATGGAAAAACCTGACACGTAAACTATTTTCTTATCATCTGGTGAGAAGCTA
>JBARPA010000201.1:0-2578 GCA_049642665.1 Candidatus Zixiibacteriota bacterium | reverse complement strand
CTCCAATAACAGTGATGGCTTCCACCTCCACTGCGCTGGCTAAAAGATCGAAGTTGAGTTCGGTGGTAACATCAACTCGCACCCTGACTCCCGTCACCGTTACCGGCCCATAACCTATGAGTCTGGCTGTAATATCATAGGTGCCCGGCGTGACGTTGAGGATGAAGTAGGATCCATCCACCATCGACATGTTACCCATCTTGGTTCCTTCGATCATAATGGATGCGCCAATTAGCGGTTCCCCTGTCGCTTTATCCACCAACACTCCGGCAATCTTACCGGTGGTGCCAGCGAAAGAGGTAACATACCAAATCAGAAGGAAAAAGGATATAAGAAGAATTACAGCAGAATTGACCCTTTTTAAATCCTTCATTGCAAATTCCTCCTCCTCGCTTTAAGGTTAACTGCTCATTCGCTTAATCTTACATAATATTCTAAAATGCAAAATCTACCTTAAATTGTCAAGAATTTTTTTTAAATTCCTGTCTCAAAAACCATCTTTAGGGATAGGTTTTTCCGTGATTTTTTACCTAAGCTGTTTTTAAGGTCGATTTTTTCTTATCACCTCCATATCGGGAAAAAGGTTATTATTTCAATTTTAAAACTAATCCGGCTTCATCTCCCATCCAAACAATTTTCCTCCTTCTTACAGGACTCCGCCCACGTCCGAATTTTGCTCCGAACGTGGGCAAAATCGGAGGTTTGAAAGAAGGAGGAAATAGCATTGCTATAATTATCTCAAAAAGTATGCCAGAACCAGAAACATGCACCTTAAAATAGTTTTCCCCCAAGTTTAAAGATTTCAATAGATTACAAGATTCGCAGGGAAAACGGTCAGGATCTCAAAGTTCTTTTTTCGCAAGTATTTGCGAGGGTCAGAAAAAGAGAACCTCTTAATTGGCAATTAATTCGTTAAGGTATAGATGATTGTCTCTACCGCAGTATATTGCGGATTAACGTAATAATCTGCGGGTCATAAAATCCATATTTTACCTTAGAAAATTCCATTTCTCGCTTTTATATTTAGGAATCAGCTTTTCGATTAAATTACGCTCCTCAGCGCCCAGAGCATAATCTTTTAGATCCACTGAGAAAAAACTGCTGAAACCAGATTTTATTGCAGAGAGAATCTGGTTGATATTAAGATTTTTGGATAATAGATCTTGAAGGGAAACAGCATATTTATCTAATCTCATTTTAATCTTTTGTTTTTTCCCCTCACTCATTTGTGGGAGTAAATCCACCAGGGTAAGGCTTTGCTTTCCTAAGGGAACAGAACCGTGCTGAATAAAACTTTCTTTAAATCTTCTCTGGGCGCTTCCTATAAGTTTTTTGCCATCCACTTTGATCTCATATCTTATGCTGGAGGAAAAACATGGTTTTGAGAAATCATAAGATGTTAATTCACTTGCCCTTGAGGATTTTCTTTCCCATTCACCTTTTATGCTTAGAAATTCTAATGATTTTAAAAAGGCTAAACTTATTTTTCTATAGGTTTCATTTATGCTCTCTCCTAATAAATCAAAATAGTCTTTTGAGGCGCAGATACTGTAGGTGAGGTCGTTATGGTGTAAAACCGCCCTCCCTCCGGTTAACCTTCTCACCACATCCACATTCAGATCTTTACATTTTTTCAAATCCACAGTTTTTTTGATTTGCTGGGAATAACCGATGGAAACAGCTTCAGGTTCCCATTGATAGATCCTTAAAACAGGAGGAATATTTTTTTTCTCACATAAGATCAACAATGCCTCATCCAGAGCCATATTGAAAAAAGCATCCTTTTTGCCAGAATAGATAAATCTCCATTCTTTCTTTTTCTTCATATTAGCTCTCAACTCTTCACTTTTTACTCTCTACTTTTTTGACCCTCTCTTTGATCAGGTTTAATGCTATAACATTTTTCTGAATCTGGTTTGTCCCCTCATAGATCTGGGTTATTTTGGCATCTCTCATCATCTTCTCAACGGGATAATCTCTCAAATACCCGTATCCTCCGAAAATCTGAACTGCCTGATAGGTTACTCTCATGGCTACATCCGAGGCGAAGAGTTTGGTCATGGCAGATTTTTTTGAGGATCTCTCCTCCCCTTTATCCATAGACAAAGCCACATTATAGATCAAAGCTCTGGCTGCTTCAATATCAGTTGCCATATCAGCCAATTTGTGCTGAATTGCTTGAAAGCTTGAGATACTTTTATCGAATTGGATTCTTTCTTTGGCATAACTTAAAGCCTCATCCAGCGCTCCCTGAGCGATCCCCAGGGCTTGAGCTGCCACACCTGGTCTGGTTATATCGAAAGTTTTCATGGCAATGATGAAACCCATTCCCTCTTTGCCCAGAAGATTCTCTTTAGGCACCCTACAATCCTCAAAGATAAGCTCTCTGGTAGCAGATCCTCTTATCCCCATCTTGTTTTCCTTTTTCCCGAAAGAGAATCCTGGAAAACCTTTTTCAACAATAAAAGCAGAAGCTCCTCTGGCACCTTTTTTCTTATCTGTCATAGCAATAATGGTATAGGTCTCAGCTTCTCCCCCATTTGTGATCCACTGCTTGGTTCCATTCAGGATATATTCA
>JBARPA010000200.1:0-7770 GCA_049642665.1 Candidatus Zixiibacteriota bacterium | reverse complement strand
AAGGTGTGCTACCGGGTGAAGTTTTTAAATGAAATCCTTGATGAATCCTATTATCGTGCCTGTGATATTAAAGAGCATATGGATGATTATTGCGGGGATAAGGCTTTGGGTTTTTTCGCGATAATAGCCAGCAATAATTCCCATAATAAATGCGGAAATCACAATGGAGAATACTGAAAAGCTGTCCAGACCGGTCATCAATAAAGGCAAATGCATTGCTCCAAAAAACAATGCAGCAAAAAGAACAGGCAGGCTGATTCTAAATCCAAAAATCGAAAAGGCAAATACTCTCAAAGGAGAAAGATAGCTCTGAACCAAACCCCGGCTTAAAACCTCCTCTGCGATGCTGGCAAAAATCCAGACTAAAATCACTACCTGAATAAAAGAGAAATCCTCTGTGCCCGGAGGCGGGTTGATAGGTAAATATAAAGTTGTGCTGGTGATGATAAACCCGGCAATAAGACCGACTATGATGGTCTGTTTTAATCTCAGATTCTCCCCTATCCTGAAGCCATACTCTGAGATTTTCCCCTTGCTCAGAATCAATATTAGAATAAGAGAGGAAACGAACATCCCGGCGTGCATCAGGTTAGTATTGTCAGTAGAGGCAACCACGATAGATGACAGGATTAACGCCACTAAACCCAGAAAAAGAGCAACGATGATCCTGAGTGTGACTGAACCAATTCCAATTTTTTGTGAATCCATCTGCTGTTCTCCTTTAAGCTTGTAGGCACGAATTCATTCGTGCTTTTTAGCTCTTTAGCACATATACATTTGTACCTACAAATTTTACATTGGAATGTCAAGCTTTAGCTTGACCGGGTGAACCTGAAGGTTCACACTCCAGAATCTATACGACCCTTGCTAATATATAACCAATTCCTAAAAGAAACTGCGTAAATAACACCACCATCACGTTTGCTCCCTGTGCTGGCATCATCTTATTCACATCCTTATGTGCAAATGAACCACTAATCGCCTTTAACGCCAAGGGCAGGGTAAGCAAGGCGATCAATGTAAACGCAGGCATAATCTGTAATGTCACCCCTAAGATAATCCACATATAAACCAGCAAGGTTAATGCTGTATAAACCCTGGCGGCTGTGTCTTTGCCTAATATGATGGGCAGTGTTTTTCTTTTACCAATTTTATCTGCCTCCACATCAGGAAATTCATTTAAAAGCAATAAATTGCAGACCAGAATACCCGAGGGTATGGTGGCGTAAAGTGCTGGGTATGAAAATCCCTGGGTTAAGATGAAGTGAATTCCCAGAACGGGTAAAGTCCCCATCCCCAGGCCAGCACAGAACTCGGGCATGCCAAAACCTATTTTAGCGAAATAGGTGTTATAGAAAAATACCAATGAAGTTCCAATAACGAAAATTGGTAAAAGGAGCCACCCTACTGTGAGTATGAAATATGCCCCTATGGGAACTGCTAAGATGAAAGAGATAGTGCCAAACCAGAACACCTTATTAGCAGAAAGATCTCCAGCCACCAAAATACCACTCCCCCCGCTAAAAGGGGTTCTCTGCGTTTTTAAATCAATCCCGGATTTGTAGTCAAAATAATCATTCAAGGTGTTCACAGCTATGTGTACCAGCAGAAGTCCTAAAAGCACCAAAATAGTATGCAAAGGGTGAAAAATACCATCGTAAAATGCCATCGCAGTTCCCAGAATCACCAAGACCAGAGAAAGCGTAAGAAACTGTGGCCGCGTTTCCAGAAAATAAATCTTAAGACTCATATCTGACTCCTATCTCTGATGCTTCGGTAATATAAATTCCCGAAGCTGATTAGCATCGGCATTTCTCCCCGTAAAATGCGGGGGATATTGAGATCAATATGATGCATCAGCAAAAAATCTGAAAGAAACATGGAGAATTTTATTCTTTTCCTCTTTCTGCAAACCAGCCTTCCCTTTTCATCACTTCCATTACAACCCTGCTGCTCGGACCGTCTCCCCTGGCCACGTATACGCCCACATTCTCTCCGACTGTTTCTGATATCTGAGCGATATTTCTGTGTGTAAATCCCGGGCAGAGTAAGATTGAGTGAATGCCCTCCTCTGTGACCAGCTTTTTACACACTTCAACTGCTTGAGCTTGATCCTTAACCACCACCGTAAATAATTTGTATTTACCTGTATCAATCACGCACCTGTGCTTCTCAGGATTTGCATCCGGGGCGTGCGCCAAGAAAAGCACTTTAAATGCCATATTCATTACCTCCTTTTTTGTTAATTTATCCTCTCCCCTATTCAAAATCAAGACTTTTTCTTATACTATAGGCAGATGATTTTTCAAAAATAATCAGCACACACTTTCAAAACAAAAACGAGCCACCAATTATTTGGTGACTCGTTTGTTTATATGCACCTGTAGCGTACAGTTAATATTTTGCCCGCTTACTCCAGCACGTGAATATTTCTCTTGGTACACATATCCTTGAGAATCTGTGGCCATACGGTGACGCTTACCTCTCCCAGGTGCGCCTTCTTTAAAAGCTGCATATAGGTGCGGGACTGCCCGATCCCGCCGCCAATGCAGAGCGGGAGTTCGTTATTTATAATTCCCTGGTGATAGGGCAGTTTAAGGAAGTCAAGCTGGCCGGTAATCTCCAGCTGTTTCTTTAGCGTTTCCGCATTGACCCGAACACCCATAGAAGTCAGCTCGTGGCGACGTTTGGTAATGGGATTCCAGACCAGGATGTCGCCATTAAGGCCGTGCATGGGTTTGCCGTCCTCGGAAACAGTTTCAGTCACCCAGTCGTCATAATCTGCCGCCCTCATCTCGTGGGGGTAGCCGTCCTTGAGCATCCAGCCTATTCCGATTATGAAAACCGCAGGATACTCCTGTAAGATTGCAGTTTCCCGCTGCTTGCGCGGGAGGTCGGGGAACTTCTCCAGAATCTCTTCAGCATGCAAAAACGTAAGCTCATCCGGCAGGTCAGGATATTTGTCCGTTTTCAACTGCGGGTACATCTTCTGGACAAATATCTCAGCGCCCTTGAGCACCTTCCATATTTTCCTTACCACTTCCTTCAAATAATCCAGGTTGCGGTGTTTCTCTGTAATTACCTGTTCCCAGTCCCATTGGTCCACGTAGGAGCTGTGATCGTGATCCAGGAAGTAGTCCTTGCGCACGGCTTTCATATCCGTACAAAGACCCTCTCCCATCTTCATCCCGAACTGCTTAAGAGCAACCCTTTTCCACTTGGTTGCGGCTTGCACCACCTGCGCATCTACCGGGTTCTTGTCATAATCGTTTGAGATGTGGAACTGGATTGGGGTACGTGATCCATCCCGGTCCAGCATATCGTTCACCCCGCTTTTAACATCAACGATCAGCGGAACCTGAACCATCATCAGATTGAGCTCCTTACACAAGTTCTCCTCGATATAGTTTTTGACCCCGAAGAGAGCCCTCATTGTCTCCTTTGGATTGAGAATAGGAGAGTAATCGCTGGGGAGAATCTTCTCCAACTCGTTATAATCACCGATTCCTGGTCCGGCCAGGTCAGCCTTTTTATCTGCCATCGCACTCACCTCGTTTTAGAATTGTTGTGTGAAAGCCTGAAGCATTTCACCTGAGTTAAAATAATCAAATAGCTTTTGAATTTACGCTCTCCCCTTCCAAAAAGCAAGCTTTTTTCTCTAAAAATATACCTCTTTAGAACCCTTCAGACCTTTTTAGTACAAATTCAGTCTCTAACTTTAAAACTAGAAGCGATGGAGAGAACTTAAGCTGCGACCCGTTGTAAGTGGATGTGAAAGGTTAGGTCAGTCGCCTTTCACTCTAATGAAAAGGTGTCCAAAACCATCAATTACATGGTCACCCAGGCTGAGCGTGTCATTTCCCCTGAATTCGATGATCTGTTCTATTTGCTCCTCAACCTGAAGCACCTCCGCCATATAACTATCCCAGACGAGTTTTCTGGTAATGCGATATTTTGCCATGATCATTAGGGTATCGTTTTTGTAACTGAGAAAGGTAAAGTCAGGATTAAAGACGTAGGTTTTAGTATAACCTTCCGACTCTGGGGTCAGACGCACCCCGCCGATGCCACCTAAGGATTCAACCCAGTTCCATTTGCCAATTATGGTATGTGGGGACTTAGATTTTACCACCTTCTTGCCACATCCGAGAGAAATCAGTAACAATACGCCTATGGCCACAACAACCAAGTATTTAAGATATTTTTCCATTGAAACATCCTCCTCTCACTTCCCATACACTATATACGATCGATCTAAGTTCAAGTTCCCTTAAAATCAACGTTTACCCGACGATTGCATGTTTATAGAGATCTCAGGAATCATCGTGCGGGAAACTACACTTTTCACTTTACAGGCAAATTCAAAGACTCAGATCCCAGCCGCTAATTCAAAAAAAATAGGCACGGATGAATCCGTGCCTACAAATCTAAATAAATCTGAAAGTTTATACTCCAACTTTACATTGGTGTATGAACTTCAAGTATTTGTATGTTTCTCTTCTTTAGCTCTTGATCGAATTCCCGGTAGATATCCCCCATAATACAATCCTCAGGTGCAACTATGCCTTTCTCTTTTATCTTCCCTGCCAGAATGAACTTGCCGGTTATAGCCACCGGGAAGCCGGTAACCCTGGCCATAGAGGAAATACCTTTTTCCTTGTCCGCCTCATCCCACATAAAGTATTCGATTTTAACCTTTTTGCCGTCCTTTTCACCAAACAGAGTATTGTACATAACACAGACATCGGTTTCGCCCTCATTAGGCTGAAGCCTGGGGGATATCTGAGACAACAGGAACTCCCGGGGAACTACCTTGGTGCCTTTGAAGTCCACCGGCGTAATATCCAGAAGTCCGCACTCTTTCAAGGTCTCTACTCCCTGCCAGTGTCCGGGCCAGCGTACTGTTTTCTCGGCGAATTCTTTAAGCTGCGGTCTGGTATAAAGGAAACTGGGCATGCCGGGAGTAACTGCGCACTCCAACTGCTCGTCCTTGCCTAGCTGGTTGAACCTGAAGCTTTCCCTATCGGTAGCTGCATTCACCTCGACTATCTTGCCGTTCTTTATCACGTTTAATTTGATCATATACTCCCTTAAAACGTGATCGAATGCCCAGGTGATCATATATCTTAAAGGATGTCTCTGGGCAGCCTCCTTTGAGGGGATGCCTCCCACCCGGGCTACTGCTTTCTCAGCGGTGTCTATCTTTCTTATTCCCTCGCCCAGGGTAACGTTGCTCAAACCGGGTGCAAAGCCCATTCCATCCACAAAGGTTACGTTATTTTTTATGGCTGTTTCATGAATCCAGTCGCCGTACTGGTTAAGGGACATCCCGCTGGGAACTTCCAAACCTTCGGTCTCGTAAGCATCAGGTCTTTTGTGATACTCTTCCAGCATGTCCACTATATTTAGTCCTGCCTCAACTGCGCTGTGAATCACCTTATAACTTGTCTGCCTATCGGGTAATGCGATCAAACCAACCCCATATTCCTTCATCAGCTTTTTGGTCTCCTCCCGGTTATTGATGTCCAGAACGTGAGGAACAATCTTGTCACTGCCAATCCACTTTTTGGTTTTCTCCAGGGCTTCCTTCCGTCTGCCCGCAATACCTACCGTCTTAATATCGGGATCCTTAGCTAAATCCCAGGCAACTGCGGTGCCAACCTTTCCTGTTCCCCCAAAAACTAAGGCTTTCATATCTTTTCACTCCTTTGTTTTGTTGTTTTTACTAAAATGAAGTTTAAACATCTTTCCATCTTTATAAGTACCAGATCTTTTAAATACCATCTTTATATGTAGCCTTTCCAACTCCCCTTTGGTGAATAACTATTCTACGTGTTCAATCTAAAAAAATTAAATTTTTTCTATTTGCCAATCTGGAAACCAGACACAAATCTCACCGGTATCACAGGTTGCCCCAACCTGTGATAACCCTTTTGTCCAGATAAATCTGTACCTACAAAATCAGGTGAACCTGAAGGTTCACACTACAATGTATTTCTGGAATGTCAAGCCCCGCCCAAAACGGGATCTACGACTTTAGCTTGACTCAGTGAACATAAATGTTCACACTCCAATTTAATTGAAGAAAATTATAATCACGAATTTATTCATACTTTTTTTCAGGATTGACAAGAATCGGTTTTTGTGGTATTTTCGGGTTCACTATAGAAAGTGCCTTAAAATGTGTAAGATCAAACTAAAGAAAGTCTCCAAGAAAAGAAAGATCCTGGAAAATAAATCCTTCAAAGAGATAAAAGTTTTACATGAAATCGACCTGAAAATAAAACCTGGCGAGATCTGTACGATTTTAGGTCCTTCCGGCTGCGGCAAAACCACCCTTTTAAGGCTTTTGAATAGGCTTGAGGAAACCTCGTCCGGATCAATTTACCTGGATAACCAGGATATAAAGGAAATGGATGTTGTCCAGTTGAGAAGAAAGGTGGGGCTGGTTTTTCAGGTGCCGGTGATGATGGACGAATCCGTTCTGGAAAATCTTTTCTACGGATTGAAAATAGAGGGAAAAGAAAAAAGGAAAAAGGAGAAGGCCATGAAATGTCTGGAATTAACTAGTCTGAACGAGAGCTTCTTGACCAGAGATTCATCCCAGCTCTCCGTAGGGGAGAAGCAAAGGATCTCCATTGCCCGAACTCTGATGCTTAATCCAGAGGTCCTTTTGCTGGATGAGCCCACTTCAGCTTTGGATCCCACAGCCACATTGAACATTGAGAAGTTAGTCCTTAATTTGAATGCAAGCATTGGTTTGACCACCCTCTTTGTGACCCACGACATAAGCCAGGCTTTACGCCTGGGTCGTAAATGTATGATTCTAATAGAAGGTAAAAAAATCGAGGAAGGGAATATCAAAGAATTGTATGATAATCCCCAAAATGAACTGACCAGAAAATTCTTCAAAGGGGAGCTTAGCAGGGAGTAAGAGCAGCTGCATTTCTGGTGGATAACTGTTACTTCTGTGACTTTTCAAACTGAGCTCAGCTGAAAATCTGCTTTCCTGAGAATAGTTTTCTGTGAATCCAGTTGAACAGGCCAAAGACTACTACGATAAAGATAAAACCACTGGCCAAAATGCCACACAATCCTTCACAACTCGAATCCATGAAGTAAAATACTAAGTCACGTATACCGCCATAGGCTAAAGCGACCACTATGTAAAAAACCCATCTCCACATATCTAATCCTCCTTTGGTTTTAGCAAGTTCATAACCGAACAATCGAACAATGTTCCAGCACTACCCAAGTCCGCCACATTTAACCTTTTTTTATTTTACTATTATTTATAGTAAAAGTTCACTTGAAAAAGTCAAGTGAAAAAAATGTTTTTGAAAAACACCTTCCCCGGTTGACCGGGAGTTTGCCTCACAGAGGTTTCAGACACTAAATGTAAACTCTCATGTAACAGTTTCAGCGAATTTGATGGATTCATTGGAAATACCTTAGAATAAAAAAATCGGTTTGCTAAAAAGCCACGCTTAAATTAAATTGTGTTCTGTTCTAATAAGCTTTGATTTTAAAAAGGAGAAAGAAATGGAATTCAATCTTTACGACGTATTGGCAGCCCTGGCTTTAGTTGGGGTAGCTGTTGGACTCTCGCTACACCAGAGGGTGAAACTGGAAAAAGACATTTTGATAGGAACACTGAGGTCCTTTGTCCAGCTTATTGCCATCGGCTATGCTCTGGAGTTCATATTCGACCTGAACCAGCTTTATCTTCTTATTCTGACCATATTAATTATGATCACCATAGGAGCATAT
>JBARPA010000199.1:0-1952 GCA_049642665.1 Candidatus Zixiibacteriota bacterium | reverse complement strand
CCCCCAACTTCTTTTGTTCTCCCTTATCTTTCCGGAGGAAAAGGATGCAGTCAAAAGATACCCCCGGCTCAAATATATCATATTTTTACCCTACCTCTTTCATATGCTTTTGGTTTTGGTCTTCTATGATCCCGAAAAGATCGCTTCCCTCCTCGCAATAAAAGATTCAAATACAGTGGTGGCCATCCTTCTACAGCCCCTGTCTCTTTCGGGCCGGGTTATTTCCGTGCTTCTGGGTAGTTTCTATAATATTCACATTCAGCTTTTCTCTCTGGTTGACCTGGTTTATTTGATCATAGCCATTTTTGTGCTCTATCAGGGATACAGAACCATAAAGGTTCCCAGATTAAAGCTATCCTCCAAATATGTTCTTCTGGGGATTAACTTCTCCATGGCTTTTTATGCGGTTGCCTTTATCTTACCCGCTCTGTTTCCCATTAATTTTTCCCCGGGATTAAAATACTTTCTCACCATTGCGGCTCTGCTTTGTGGTGCCGGTTTAATTGCCTGGGCCATAGTCAGGCATAGATTTCTGGACGTGAGAATAGTTGTGCGCCAATCTCTGGTCTATTCCTTAACCTCGGCTATTCTGGTGGGTCTTTATTTCCTGGTGGTGGTTCAGTTCAGTAATCTTATTCAGTCCATAATCGGAAAGCCCACTCCTATATTGGATATAAGCTATGTGATTCTAGCTATTATCTTGTTCCAGCCTCTGATGGGACAGCTGGATAACCTGATCAAAAAGACTTTCATGAAAGATGTAGCTGATTACAGAAATATGATGGAGGTTTTCAGCCGGAAGATCGTAACCATCCTGGATTTCGAAAAGCTCAAAGAAACGATATTTGAGACCCTGAAGAATAACATGCAGGTGGAAAGGATGTGCTTTTGTGTTTTTGATGATAAAGAGAAGAAATTTATGCTGCACTCGGAGGATAAAATCATTTCCTTTGATGAGGATGATGAGTTCATCGGTTCCCTCCGAAAGGAGAAAAAGTCGGTATTCATCAGCGCCCTTAAGTTTAAAAAAGATGAGACCCCTTTTTCCAAATACCTTTACGAGTTTAAGATTCAACTTATGATACCCCTCCAGAGCCAGGAGGGGTTTATTGGTTTTCTGGGTTTAAGTGAAAAGGCAACCGGCTTCAGGTACAGCTATGAGGATTTGACTCTCTTAAACGTTTTGGGCAACCAGTTAATAATTACTATGATCAACATCCATCTGTACCAGGAGTCTTTAGAGAAGCAAATACTGGAGGAGGATCTTTTGCGGGCCAGGCAGATCCAGCTGGCCTTACTTCCCAGATCGGTACCTCGTGGCAAAACATTCGAGCTCTCGGCTTACATTCAGCCGGCCAGGCAGGTAGGTGGGGATTATTACGATTTCATTAGACTCAACGGTGAATCATTCTGCATAGCCATAGCGGACGCCTCGGGCAAGGGGATGCCAGCTGCACTTATGGTATCTTTGCTTCACGCCTTCTTACGGGCAGAAGCCAAAAACAAACTTCCCCCTAATGAGGTAATGTGCAATATAAACAAGCTGATCTGCACCTCCACCTCCTCAGGGAAATTCGCCACAATGTTTTACGGTGAGTTCAATCCAACGGAGAGAAGGATTTCCTATTGCAATGCCGGGCATAACTATCCAGTAGTAGTGCGAAAGGATGGCGCGGTTGAGTACTTGCAGGAAGGGGGCTTAATCATAGGGGCATTCCCAAAAGCCACATATGAGAAAGCCGAGCGGTTTTTTAACCCGGACGACACCGTGGTAATGTATTCCGATGGTTTAACCGAGGCATTCAACCCAGCCGAGGATCAGTTCGGGGAGGAAAGGCTTTTAGATTTACTTGAGGGCGCCCATCGCCATCCTGCGGAGAAGATAAAGGATATGATCGTCCAGGAGGTCAACAACTTCTCCCGCGGCTCACTCTTCTGGGATGATTTTACAC
>JBARPA010000198.1:0-22481 GCA_049642665.1 Candidatus Zixiibacteriota bacterium | reverse complement strand
GTCCAGACCATTGTCTTTGCTCGCTCCAGGATTAGAGTGGAAATCCTTTTAAACTATATGATTGAAGCTTTGAAAAAGGCAAAGATTTCGCCCAAATTGGTAAGAGGCTATCGGGGTGGCTATCTGCCCGTGGAAAGAAGAGAAATAGAGAGAGGACTGAGAGAGGGTAAAATCAGAGGTGTGGTCTCAACCAACGCCCTGGAGTTGGGCATCGATATCGGACAGCTGGACGTATCGGTTTTGGCTGGATATCCGGGTAATATCGCCTCCACCTGGCAGCAGGCCGGCAGGGCAGGTAGAAGGACAGACGTCTCCTTAGCCATCCTGGTAGCTAATAGCTCTCCTCTGGATCAGTTTATAATCAACCATCCGGATTATTTCTTTTCCCAACCCCCTGAGTCCGGAATAGTAGATCCGAATAATCTAATAATTTTGATAAACCATCTGAAGTGCGCTGCTTTTGAGCTGCCCTTTGAAGATGGGGAAAAATTTGGAACGGACGCCACTGCTCAAATCCTGGATTACCTCGAGAAGAATAAGATTCTACATCATGTCGAAAATAAGTGGCACTGGATGAGCGAGGCATATCCGGCTGAGGAGATTAGCTTGAGATCAGCCTCGCCTCAGAATTTTGTCATTTTAGATTCCACCAATAAAAACAGGGTAATAGGGGAGGTGGATTATTTCAGCGCCCCCTATCTTATCTATAAGGATGCAATTTATATGCATGGTGCGGATCAGTACCAGATCAAGGAACTGGACTGGGAAGGTAAAAAAGCCTATGCCAAAGAAGTAGATGTTGACTACTTCACCGATGCTCATACTAAATCAGACATAAAGGTTCTAAAGGTAGCGGAGAAAGAGGAAAATCCAAAATGGAGCATAGCTCATGGTGAGGTTTCGGTAACAACCTTAGCCACTTTGTTCAAAAAGATCAAACTCCACACTCACGAGAACGTGGGCTGGGGAAAGATTAACCTCCCCCCACAGGAGATGCACACCACATCCTTCTGGTTTGAATTTCCCGAGGATATCAGAATCAAGCTGAATATGACCTCTGACGATTTAGCCGGCAGTTTAAGGGCACTGGCCAGTGTTTTGAGAAACATAGTTCCTGTCTGGGTAATGTGCGATCCCAGGGATATCAGGTCCTTTTCCCAGGTTAAATCTCCTTTCACCGATCATCCTACAATCTATATTTATGATCATTATCCCGGGGGTGTGGGATTCTCAAAGAAAATATTTACCATATCTCATGACTTATGGAAAGCTTCCATGGATTTGATAAATAATTGTGTATGCAGTGATGGCTGCCCTTCCTGCGTGGGACCAAAACTTGAGGTGGGGGAAAAGGGAAAGAAAAATGCCCTAAAATTGATCGACTGGATATTGTAGAATTAATTATATGACACTTTCTTTTTGTTCGATAAATTATTGGTTGTCTTGAGGTTATGAACGATTACTATTTTATAATTAATATTGACAATTTCTTTGACTTTGTTATATTTTTCACAATCTCCGAATGGGGATTTCGTATAGGTAAATAAGATATGTTTGAAACCTATTTTCCCATAGCCCTTCTGATTTTTCTGGTCACAGTTATAGCCCTGGTGATTTTATTTTTGTCCTTGTTTGTGGGAAGAAGGGTTATAACTAAAGAGAAAAGAGCTCCCTATGAATGCGGAATAGAGCCCACAGGCGACGCCCGGGAACGCTTTCCAATTAAATTTTACCTGATTGCTTTGCTTTTCATCATCTTTGACATCGAGGTGGTCTTTCTGTATCCCTGGGCTGTGGTTTTCAAACAACTCAAGCTTTTCGGTTTGATCGAAATGGGTATCTTCATATTTATCCTTTTAATCGGCTACTATTACATTATCAAAAAAGGAGCACTGAGATGGGATTAGAGGAAAGGGTACCCCAGGGAATATTGTTGACTACCCTGGACAAGGTGGCTAACTGGTCCCGCAAGTCCTCTATGTGGCCCATGCTTTTCGGTCTGGCCTGCTGTGCGGTGGAGATGATGTGTACCTTTGCTGCCCGGTTTGACCTGGCCCGTTTCGGAATGGAAGTATATAGGGCATCCCCGCGTCAGGCGGATCTGATGATAGTCTCGGGTCGGGTATCAAACAAGATGGCACCGGTCTTAAGAAGGCTCTATGAGCAGATGCCCGAACCTAAATGGGTGATTGCCATGGGCGCCTGTGCTTCCACAGGCGGGGTTTTCAATAACTATGCTGTGATCCAGGGAGTGGATAAGATCGTTCCGGTTGACATTTATCTCCCTGGATGCCCTCCCCGACCAGAACAGCTGATTGAGGCGATTATGAAGCTGCATGAGAAGGTAATGAAGGAATCTTTAGTTACAAAAAAGTAATCCTATGGAAAATCTGACTTCGAAAAAACTTAATGAACAATTCTCTGATTCAATTCTGGATGTAATTGAGTTCAGGGAGGAGCTGACATTTATTATAAAAAAGAAAGCCTTGCTTGAGATCTGTGAGTTTCTTAAAAACGATACTGAGTTGCAATATAATTTCCTGTCAGATGTTTGCGGTGTAGATTACCCTGAAAGGGAAAAAAGATTTGAGGTAGTATATAATCTATATTCGATCTCTAATAAGTTGAGAGTAAGGTTGAAAATAAATGTAGGGGAGGGTGAGCCGGCTCCCTCAATTACCTCTATATGGAGCGGAGCTAACTGGCCTGAGAGGGAGGTTTTTGATATGTTCGGCATAGAATTTGAAAATCATCCGGATCTGACAAGGATTCTTATGCCGGATGATTGGGTGGGACATCCTTTGAGAAAAGACTTCCCCTTAACCAAAGAGGAGGTAACCTTTACCCATAACCAGCACAAACCGCCTAAGCGAATTGGATAGAGATTAAAAAGATATGGAAAAAGAGATCTTAGAGGAAAAAGGAAAGCTTTCAACAAAGACCATGATAGTAAACATGGGTCCTCAGCATCCTGCTACCCATGGTGTGTTAAGAGTGGTGCTGGAGCTGGATGGTGAGACCGTTGTCAAAGCCACCCCGGTTATCGGGTATCTTCATACCGGAATCGAGAAGACCATGGAGAGCAAGACCTATTCCCAGGTGATTCCCCTGACTGATCGGATGGATTATGTGGCAAATCTGTCCAATAATCTGGGCTATTGTCTGGCAGTGGAAAAGCTTCTGGATATCGAAGCTCCCCCCAAAGCTCAATACATAAGAGTGCTTTTAACCGAGCTTACCAGGATCGCCAGCCACCTGATGTGGGTAGGAACCCACGCTCACGATATAGGCGTGGCCACTATGTTCATCTATGCTTTCCGGGAAAGGGAGACGCTTTTGGATATTTTCGAGTTGGTGTCCGGCCAGAGAATGATGACCTCTTATTTTAGAATAGGGGGCGTGGCCAAGGATATCCCCGAGGGATTTGAACAGGAAGTCAGAAAGGTCTTGAAGATCTTCCCTAAGAAATTCGATGATTACGAGACTTTATTGACCAACAACCGCCTCTGGCTTCAGAGAACCGTGGGAGTTGGCAAAATCTCAGCCGAGGATGCAATAAATTGTGGGCTTTCCGGCCCGATTACCAGGGGCTCAGGTGTAAAATGGGATTTAAGAAAATCCAATCCCTATTCCAGCTACGATAAATTCGATTTTGAGATTCCCATAGGTAAAAACGGAGACATATATGATCGCTTCCTGGTAAGGGTTGCGGAAATGAGGCAGAGCCTGAGGATTGTGGAGCAGGCTCTGGACGGGATGCCTCAGGGTGATTCCATGGCCAGGGTACCGGGCGTAACCTTGCCTCCCAAGGATGAGGTTTTAAGCTCAATTGAAGCTCTGATCTTTCATTTCAAAACCGTGGTGGAAGGATTCTGCCCTCCCAAAGGTGAGGTCTATCAGTCCATCGAATCGCCCAAAGGCGAAATAGGTTACTATATCGTCTCAGATGGAAGTTCAAAGCCATATAGGGTTAAAGTCAGGCCTCCCTGTTTTGTGAATCTGAGCGCCCTGAACAGACTGGTAAAAGGTAGAATGGTGGCTGATGTGGTGGCGGTTATCGGAAGCATTGATATCGTTCTGGGAGAGATAGATAGGTGATAGAATTTAGAGTAAAGAGTTAAGAGTAGAGAGTATAAAGTTGAGAGTGAAGAGATGTTATCGGAGTTGACAAAAGAGAAGATTAAAAGATTAAAAAATCTTTTTCCCCATCGGAAATCTGCGATTCTGCCCACCTTGCATGAGGTGATAAATGATCTGGGATATACTAACCCTGAAATATTCAAAGAGATTGCAAAGCTTCTGGACCTTTCACCCCTGGAGGTCTCTGAAACAGCATCGTTTTATACCTACTTTCCAAAACAGGGAACAGGTAAATATCTGATTCAGGTCTGCACAAATCTTTCCTGTTCGCTACTGGGTGCGGATTCTCTGGTTAAATATCTCGAGGATAAACTTAAGATAAAAGTAGGGGAGACCACATCGGATGGGAAGTTTTCTCTGATAACTGTGGAATGCCTGGGTTCCTGTGGAACTGCTCCGGTAATGCAGATTAACCAGGATTATTACGAGAATTTAACCCGGGAGAAAATCGACAAGATCTTAAATGATCTACAATAATAATATGGAGAAGATACTATTTAAAAATATCGATTTTCCAGAACAATACAGAATCGATAACTATATAAAAAATGGTGGCTATCAGGCTTTGCCCAAAGCTTTGAAGCAATACAAACCGGACGAGCTGGTGGATATGGTCAAAAAGTCCGGTTTAAGGGGCAGGGGCGGAGCTGGATTTCCCACCGGTGTTAAATGGGGCTTTGTTCCCAGGGAGATCAAAAAGCCCAAATACTTAGCCTGCAATGCTGATGAGGGAGAACCAGGTACCTTCAAGGATAGAGCCATAATTGAAAACGATCCTCACCAGCTCCTGGAGGGCATAATAATAGCAAGTTATGCCATAGGTGCTCACCTTTCCTTTATCTATATTCGGGGGGAGTTCGCCTTCGGAGCCAAAAGGTTAAACCAGGCTATTAAAGAGGCTTATGACAAAGGGTATCTGGGCAAGGATATTCTGGGCTCAGGTTATGATCTGGACTTAATAGTATATCGCGGGGGCGGTGCTTACATATGCGGGGAGGAGACCTCTCTAATGAACTCTATCGAGGGTCACCGCGGTTTCACCCGCTTAAAACCCCCGTTTCCCACAACCGCCGGTATTTATGGTTGTCCTACTGTTATAAATAACGTTGAGACTCTTTCCAATATATCCCATATAGTCTTAAATGGTGCTGATTGGTTTGCATCCATTGGCACCTCTACCTCCCCTGGTCCTAAGATATTCTCGGTGTCCGGTCACGTGAACAAACCCGGAAACTACGAGCTCCCCATGGGAACGCTCCTTAAGGAGATAATCTACGAACATGCTGGTGGTATAAGAGACGGAAAAAAATTAAAGGCTGTTATCCCTGGTGGCATTTCCACGCCCATCTTAACCCCTGATAAAATAAATGCAAAAATGGATTTCGACTCTATCTGTGATGTGGGCTCCATGCTGGGTTCAGGTGCGGTGATCGTGATGGATGAGACCACCTGTATGGTCAAAGCTGCTAAAAGAATGATGGAGTTCTTTACCCACGAATCCTGCGGCAAATGCACGCCCTGCCGGGAGGGAACCTACTGGCTTTCCGCCATAATGAAAAGAATTTCCCAGGGAAAGGGGGAGGAAGGGGATCTGGAACTTCTGGAGGATATCTGTGATAACATAAGGGAAAAGACTTTATGTCCCCTGGGCGATGGGGCTATTGTTCCCATCTTGAGCACTCTGCAGAATTTCAGGGATGAATATATTCAGCATATAAAAAATAAAAGGTGTCCTTTGGAAAAATGATCACCATTAGTATAAATGATATAGAGTTAAAAACAGAGCAGGGCAAAACCATCCTGGAGGCAGCCAAATCCGCAGGGATCGACATTCCCTCTTTCTGCTGGCACGAGAAATTGGATCTCTACGGAGGTTGCAGGTTGTGCCTGGTGGAGGTGGACGACATGCCCAAGCTGCAACCTGCCTGCGCCACCTATGTGTGTCAGGGGATGAAGGTCAAGACTAACTCACCTAAGGTGGTAAAGGCAAGAAAAGGTGTGCTGGAGTTTCTCTTGATCAATCACCCCCTGGATTGTCCCACCTGCGACAAGGCTGGCGAATGCGAGCTCCAGGATCAGGTCTTCAAATATGGTTCCGCTTTCACAAGGTTTAAGGAGGAAAAAAGAAAATACAGAGTCGATCCCCAATCTACATTTGATGACCTGGAAATAGGCCCCCAGATAATACGGAATATGAATCGCTGTATTCTTTGCACCAGGTGTATCCGTTTTATCCGGGATATTGCTGGCGAATACAAACTGGGCGAGTTTAACCGGGGATCCAAATCGGAGATCAATGCTCTTCCGGACATACCCATTATCAATCAATATGCAGGCAACGTTACCGAGCTCTGTCCAGTGGGCGCTTTGACCTCCAGGGCATTCAGATATAAAATACGGGTGTGGCTGACCCAGAAAAAAGAATCTATCTGTCCTTTTTGCGGGGATGGATGCAATATCACCCTGTGGGAAAAGGATGGACAAATCTATCGGACGACCTCAAGAATAAATGATAAGGTGGACCAGGGATTTTTATGTGATAGGGGAAGATTCGGATACGGATTTGTGAATCATCCGCAACGATTGAAAAATCCCTTAATAAAAAAAGGTGATGAGTTCGTCAGGATAGACTGGGAGGAGGCATTAGAAACCATAGCCTCAAAATTCAAAAAAATCAAAGAGGATTCTGGTAGCGATTCATTCGCAGGGCTGGGTTCGTCAAGTCTCACAAATGAGGACAATTTTATATTTCAAAAATTCTTTAGAGAGGTAATAGAGACCAACAATATCGACCATAGAGCTGATACGAAAAATCCCTTACCCAGCCCATCGATCAGCGATCTTAGAAACTTATATGGTATGTTTAATTCCATTGAGGATATAGAGAAAGCTAAGGTTATTCTGGTTTTAGGCTGCGATATGAATACCGAGCATCCTATCCTGGCTTTGAGAATAAGAAAGGCTATAAAAGAAAACAATGCCAAATTGATATTACTAAATCCACGAAAGACAAAATTATGCAATGTCGCTTCAGATGAGCTGCTCTACAAATATGGAACCGAAATCGCTCTGATTAATGGGATTCTGCATATGATCATTGAGGAGAAGCTTTACCCGCAGGAGAAAATCTCTGATCAAGAAATCAAAGAATTGAGTGAATGGATTAAGAGTTATGACGTGGACAAAGTTAGCCAGATAACAGGAATTTCTTCTGAAAAGATAAAAGAACTAGCAAAGACTTTATCTCAAGCAGACAGTTTGGTCATTCTTTCGGGAAGGGAAATTATTCAGCATCATCAAAATAAAGACGTGATCGATTCTGTTTTTAATCTCTTAGCCCTGATCCAAAAGAGCGGAAAAAGAGAAAGCGGATTCAATCTCTTATGGGAAGACAATAACTCCCAGGGAGCATTGGATATGGGAATTTTGCCGGATAGATTGCCAGGATTTGTTGAGGTTAAAGAAAAAAAGGGATTAAACTTCATCCAGATATTAGAAGCCATAAATCAGGGCAAAATCAAGGCAATGTATATTATGGGATCTGACCCAGTTGGATTTTTCCCGGACAGAGGCTATGTGGAATCCACCCTGAAAAAACTTGAATTTCTGGTGGTGCAGGACATCTTCCTTACGGAAACTGTTAAACTGGCTGATGTAATTCTTCCCGGAGCATCATTTGCTGAAAAGAATGGAATCTTTACCTCTTCTGAAAGAAGGATTCAAAAATTAAAAAGAGCTTTCAAACCGCTGGATGACTCTAAAGCTGACTGGGAGATAATCTCACAGCTGGTGAACTGGATGGATCACGAATTTAATTACCAGACCTCAGAAGACATCACAAAAGAGATATTAAAAATTTACTCCAGTCTGAGTGAAATTGATGAGATAAAATTGGAAGGTGAGGGAATACAATGGGAAGTAAAGAATTTGAGCTTGAAAGAAAAATTCAAAAAAGCAGATTACCAGCCTCTTCCTGAGGATGAAGAGTACCCTATGATTTTAATGACCGGAAACACATATCATCATTTCGGAAGCCTGACCCAGAGATCGGAAAATATAAATATTATAGAAAAAGAAGGCCTTTGCCTGATAAATCCTGATGATGCAAAAGGGATGAATATAAAGTCGGGGGATTTAATAATTGTGGAATCTCCAAAAGGTAAAGTAGAGGTTAAAACAAAAATAGATGAGGATATTCAGGAAGGGACTCTTTTCATACCTCTGAATTTCGAGGAGATACAGGTTAATATTTTAATGGATAGGGATAAACCAGTTGACAGGGTTAGAATTAATAAAGTTAAGAGTAGAGAGTAAAGAGTTAAGAGTGAAAATATGGTTGCTTTAATTATAATCGCTTTGATAAAGGTTCTGGTGGTTCTGGTAGTATTTTTTCTAATGGTGGCCTATCTCACCTGGCTGGAGAGGAAACTTCTGGGTCATTTTCAGGTTAGGTATGGTCCCATGAGGGTGGGACCCCATGGTCTTCTGCAGCCTTTTGCAGATGGGTTGAAACTTTTGTTCAAGGAGGATATAACCCCGGCTGGAGCTAACAAGGTGGTTTATGCCCTGGCACCCCTTTTAACCTTCATTCCTGCTTTTATTATCTTTGCGGTGATTCCCTTCGGGGATAAGATTACGCTTTTCGGCCATAATATTGATCTGGTGGTCTCCGATTTCAACCTGGGCCTGCTATACGTTTTTGCAGTAGCATCCCTGGGCGTTTACGGCATAGTTCTGGCTGGATGGTCCTCCAATAACAAATACTCGCTTTTGGGAGGATTGCGATCCTCTGCCCAGATGATCAGCTATGAGATCTCGTTGAGCCTTTCCATAATCGGAGTCTTGATGTTGTCCCAATCCTTAAGTTTAGTGGAGATAGTGAAACAGCAGGATACGTTCTTTAACTGGTTTATATTCAGGCAGCCTCTGGGTTTTGTTATCTTCGTTATCTGCGCCATAGCTGAAACCAACCGGATACCCTTTGATCTGCCCGAGGCGGATAACGAGCTGGTGGCTGGTTACTATACCGAGTATTCCTCAATGAGATTTTCCATGTTTTTCTTGGGTGAATACGGAAGCATGATCAATGCCTCGGCTTTGATCGCCACCCTGTTTCTGGGTGGATGGCAGGGACCCTGGCTGCCGGGCGTGGTATGGCTTTTGATTAAGATAGGAGTGTTTCTTTTCATCTACATCTGGCTCAGGGCAACCCTTCCCAGGTTCAGATATGATCAGCTTATGAAATTCGGCTGGGGAATACTTTTGCCTTTGGCTTTGTTTAATATCTTTGTAACTGGATTTTTTGCGTTAGGATAAATGTTTAGAGTAATTAGGACAATTTTAGCCATCCCTCAAGGTCTCTGGGTGATCTTCAGGCACCTTTTCACCAAGCCCGTTACCCAGAGATACCCGGAGGTGAGACGGGAAATGCCCGAGCGCTACCGGGGTTTGCACTATCTTGCCCGGGACGAGAAGGGTCAGGAGAAATGCGTATGCTGCGGGCTCTGCGCTGCAGCTTGCCCCTCAGGATGCATATATTTGGAACCTGCTGAAAATGAACGGGGTGAAAGGTATGCTAAAATCTATGAGATAAACGAGCTCAGATGCATTTTCTGCGGCTATTGCGAGGAAGCCTGTCCGGTGGAGGCCATCTTTTTAGGGAAAGAATACGAGTTCTCCCAGGATAAAAGGGAAAAGCTCATTTATACCAAAGAGGATCTTCTGGTTCCCATACCGGAGTCTAAAAAGTAGGTTATAAAATGGAACTGGCAATTTTTCTGATAACAGCAATTGTTCTGGTGATTACAGCCATTCTGGTTGTGGTGCAGAGAAATCCGGTGGCATCGGCTCTGTTTCTGATTGCGGCACTCTGCACCCAGGCCATACTCTATCTTCTTTTGAAAGCTCCGTTTCTGGCGGTTATCCAGATAATAGTATATGCCGGAGCCATTATGGTTTTGTTTCTTTTCGTTATTATGCTTTTAAACCTGAGAAAAGATGAGTTCGGCCCGGAAAAAAGAAAAGTCCAGAGATTTTTCGGGATATTATTTGCGGTAATTCTTTTCATCGAGATCGGAGCTCTGGTAAAACTCAGCATCAGTGGTTTGCCTCAATCCTCCGGAATTACAGATCCAGATTTTGGCAGCGCTCAACAGGTGGGTCAGCTCCTTTTCACCGATTATCTCTTTCCCTTTGAGGTAACTTCGGTTTTGCTTTTGGTAGCAATTGTGGGAGCCATCGTTATGGCAAAAAGAAAATTGTGAAAATTCTTTTGGAGAGAATATGGTACCCTTGTCCTATTATCTGATCTTAAGCGGTTTGATCTTCTCCATCGGGGTCTTGGGTTTTTTAATCCGACGAAACATTCTGGTGCTCTTTATGTGCATTGAGCTGATGCTCAATGCGGTGAATTTGAGCCTGGTGGCCTTTGCCAAAGAATTCGGTTCCATGCAGGGACAGGTTTTCGTGTTTTTGGTTATGACCGTGGCAGCGGCTGAGGCTGCAGTGGGATTGGCCATTATTATCGCATTTTTCAGAAATAAAAAATCAGCTAACGTGGACGATCTGAACTTGATGAAATGGTAAAACGAGTTGAGAGTAGAGAGTAGAGAGTGAAGAGCTAAGAGATGATCGATTATATCTGGTTGGTTCCGCTTTTGCCCCTTTTGGGTTTTCTGATCAATGGCCTTTTCGGAAAGAGATTAGGCAATAGCTTAATAGGCTGGGTGGGATGTGGAAGCATTGGACTTTCATTTTTAATCAGCATTGGTGTCTTCTTTGAGCTTTTGAAATATCCCCCGGCTCAGAGGCTGATTCAGAAGGTCATTTTCCCCTGGATCTGGTCCGGAAACTTCCACATAGATATCGGCTTTCAAATCGATCCCCTGTCAACCGTGATGATTCTGGTGGTCTCCGGGGTTGGTTTCTTTATTCATGTCTATTCCATTGGTTATATGAGCAAAGATCCTGGCTACGCTAGATATTTTACATATCTTAATCTTTTCGTCTTCTCCATGCTCATTTTAGTTCTGGCTAATAACTTTCTTTTACTTTATCTGGGTTGGGAGGGTGTTGGTCTTTGTTCCTACCTTTTGATAGGCTTCTGGTATGAGAAAAAATCCGCTGCTGATGCGGGAAAAAAGGCATTTATTGTGAATCGAGTGGGCGATTTCGGATTTGCCCTGGGCGTGATGCTGATCTTCTGGACCCTGGGCACCCTGAACTATACCCAGGTGTTTAAGGCAGCCCCAATGTTATTATCGCCTGGAGGCACTTTCATCACCGCCATCACCCTTTTGCTATTAATGGGAGCTGTGGGCAAATCAGCTCAGATACCCCTTTACGTCTGGCTGCCCGATGCTATGGAGGGTCCCACCCCGGTTTCGGCTTTGATTCACGCCGCTACTATGGTCACCGCAGGTGTGTATATGATAGCCCGGTGTCACGTGCTTTATCTTATGGCGCCTTTCTCATTAAGCCTGGTAGCCATTATCGGGGCGGTTACCGCAATTTATGCTGCCTCCATTGCCCTGGTTCAAAATGATATCAAAAGGATTCTGGCATATTCCACCATCTCCCAGATCGGGTATATGTTTTTAGGGTGCGGGGTGGGCGCTTTTGCTGCAGGTATTTTCCACCTGATGACCCATGCCTTCTTTAAGGCTTTGCTCTTTCTGGGCGCCGGATCGGTTATGCACGCCCTCTCCGGCGAGCTGGATCTAAGAAAAATGGGCGACCTGAAAAAACACCTGCCAATAACCTTCTGGACATTTCTAGCCGGTGTTCTGGCCATCTCTGGAATTCCCCTGTTCTCTGGATTTTTCTCCAAGGATGAGATACTGTGGAAAGCATTTTCCAACCCGCAGGGAAGTTTTATCCTGTGGCTTTTGGGACTTGTCACCGCCGGGATGACCGCATTTTATATGTTCAGATTGTTCCTTTCTGTATTTTTAGGAAAGTCAAGGGTGGAGGAGAAGGTAAAACTTCACATCCACGAATCACCTACATCGATGACCATCCCCTTGATTGCTTTAGCCATTCTCTCCGTCATCGGAGGTTATGTGGGAATTTCACATTCCCTGGGAGGGGGGAATAACTTCGAGAGTTTCCTTTCAGTGGTTTTTAAAGGAGCAGAGGAAGCACACATTGCTCACGTTTCCTATTCAGCAGAGTATTTGCTTATGATCCTCTCCATTGCAGTTGTCATTGCGGGAATATTGATAGCTTACAGGCTTTATATTTCCCATCCTGAGGTACCCAGGAAACTAGGTCAGAGATTTAAAGGAGCCTATACCATCCTTTTAAATAAATATTATGTGGATGAGCTTTATGCTAAGATAATAGTCAATCCCCTTCTAAGCCTGGCTTTATGGTGCTGGAGATTTTTTGATGCTAAAATTATCGATGGAGCAGCTAATGGGTCTGCATTTCTTACCGGATGGATAAGCGCTGTTATCCGGAGATTACACACAGGCTATGTGCGCAACTATGCTTTATCTCTGGTTCTGGGAGTTGTTATCATACTGGCCTATTTCATGTTAAAATGAGGATTTGTAATGGATAGCTTGATTTTAACAATTGTTACCTTTTTACCCCTTCTGGGCGTTCTTATAATTCTGTACATTCCCAGAGTATATCTGGAGACTATAAAGACCACTGCCCTTATAACCTCTCTTGTGACTTTTCTGGTTTCGCTTTATCTATATTTCAATTTCGATCCATTGCTATCCGGGATGCAATTTGAGATAGTAAAGGATTGGATTCCGGCCCTGGGCATAAATTACCATTTAGGAATTGACGGGATAAGCTTGTTTCTGGTTTTGTTGACAACTTTTTTGGCCACCCTGGCTATATTTTCCTCCTGGACCTCCATAACCGAAAAGGTAAAGGGATATATGATCTCCCTGTTGATCTTAGAAACAGGTATGATCGGGGTTTTCGTCTCCCTGGATTTATTCTTGTTCTACGTTTTCTGGGAGGGGATGCTTATCCCCATGTATTTTTTAATAGGAATCTGGGGTGGCCCAAGAAAAATCTATGCCACCATCAAATTTGTTCTGTTCACCATGTTCGGATCGGTTTTAATGCTGGTGGCTATTCTGGTTTTGTATTTTCTCAATCACACCCATACCGGAGTTTATACCTTTGATCTTCTACAGATCTATAAACTTCCTGTTCCTTTGGGTGCTCAGTTCTGGCTGTTTTTAGCTTTTGCCTTAGCCTTTGCCATTAAGGTTCCAATGTTTCCCTTCCATACTTGGTTGCCCGATGCACACGTTGAGGCCCCCACAGCGGGAAGTGTTCTTCTGGCCGGGGTTTTACTTAAGATGGGAACCTACGGTTTTCTAAGGTTCTGTCTGCCCCTTTTTCCCAATGCTTTTTTTGACTTCGTTCCCTTGTTTTCCATCCTGGCCATAATAGGAATTATCTATGGTGCCCTGGTGGCCACCAGACAAAAGGATGTTAAAAGTCTGGTAGCTTATTCCTCGGTGAGCCATCTGGGATTTGTGATGCTGGGCCTTTTTGCCCTGAACATTCAAAGTATCGAGGGTGGAATACTTCAGATGATAAATCACGGCATCTCCACCGGAGCTTTGTTCTTGATCGTGGGGATGATCTACGAGAGAAGGCATACCCGGTTGATTCAGGACTTTGGAGGTTTGTCCAAAAAGATGCCCATCTACGCAGCCTTCTTTATGATCGTGACTTTATCCTCCATAGGACTTCCGGGCACCAATGGCTTTGTGGGAGAATTTTTGATCCTTCTGGGAACTTTTAAATCCAATGTCACCTATGCGGCTCTGGGTGCGGTGGGTATTATTCTGGCTGCGGTTTATATGCTCTGGATGTATCAGCGGGTGATGTTCGGCAAACTGGAAAAGCCGGAGAATATGAAACTTAAAGATCTTAATCTCAGGGAAAAAGTAATTTTAATCCCCATTGTCCTTTTGATATTCTGGATCGGAATCTTCCCCAAACCTTTTTTTGATAGGATGGAAAAATCGGTTCAATCCCTTTTGGAAATGGCCGGTGCGAAATATGAGGTTAGCATAAAAAAAGATCTGGATAAGGATCTGTGTTTGAAGAATAATCCATTTAAAATTGATTTTTGCGAAATTAAATTAGGAGGAGAAATGGAAGGGAAAGTCATAATTTACACAATACCTGACTGTCCTTTTTGCAAAGCAGCCAAGGAGAACCTGGAGACAAGAAAAACAGAATATAAAGAGATCGATATCTCTGAAAACCCCGAGGCTGAACAAGAAATCTTAAAGCTTGCAGGTGGCAAAAGGGTTGTTCCGGTTATAGTGGAAGGCGAAAAGGTAACCGTTGGATTCAACGGAGTATGAGGATTTTGAGATCTGCCAGTTGGCAATAACAGGATAGTGATTGAAAAATATAATGATTAGAAAATAAAAAGGTTGCAAATAATGGATTGGATTTTACCTGACATAAACTTTTATCTGTTATCCCCTGAGATCGTAATCCTGGCATTTGCGCTTCTCATCCTGATTTTAGATCCACTGCTCTCAAGAAAGACAAAAGTCCTATCTGCACATCTGGGATGGATCGGAATAGTTTTAGCTTTTGTTTTTGTGGTTAAGCTGTGGAATGTGAATCAGACCTCCTTCAATGAGATGTTCATCCTGGATAATTTCGCCTGTTTCTTTAAGTTCATCTTTTTCATCTCCTCTCTTTTGGTTATTTTCGCCTCCATTAATTACCTGAAACAGGAAAATGTTTTTCACGGCGAGTACTTCTGTTTAATCCTTTTTGCAACATTAGGCATGATGCTCATGGTATCCTCTCTGAACCTCATCGTTATTTTCCTGGGCATGGAGATAATGTCTTTATCCCTTTACGTTCTGGCAGGTTTCAGAAGATATGATCTTAAATCCAACGAATCCTCCATTAAATACTTTTTGATCGGAGCATTTGCCTCGGGATTTTTGCTTTACGGAATCGCCCTGGTTTACGGTTCCACCTCCAGCACCAACCTGGCTCAGATCCTTCTGAACATTTCCCATTCTGGATTCAAAAGCTCATATATGGTCTGGATGGGAATGGGTTTGATTATAGTTGGGTTTGGTTTCAAGATAGCCTCTGTTCCGTTTCATATGTGGGCTCCCGATGTATACCAGGGCGCCCCCACGCCGATAACCGCCTTCATCTCTGCCGGACCCAAGGCTGCAGGTTTTGCCGCTTTGCTCAGGGTGCTGCTTTTTGCCTTTGCCAAATATCAGCTGGATTGGTCGGTTATCCTCTGGGTCTTGGCTGCATTAAGCATGACCATTGGAAATGTCATCGCTTTATCCCAGAACAACATCAAAAGGCTTCTGGCCTATTCCTCCATTGCCCATGCTGGATATGTTCTGGTGGCATTAGTGGGAGGAGGAGAGCAGGGTCAATCCAGTGCCATGTTCTATCTTCTGGTATATATCTTTATGAACATCGGCGCTTTCACCATAGCAACAGCTATGGGTGAAAAGAATACCGATTTAGATAATTACTCGGGATTAGTGACCAGAAACCCGGCTCTGGGTGTGATAATGGCCGTATTCCTTTTGTCCTTGGCAGGTTTTCCACCCTTCGCAGGTTTTCTGGCAAAGTTTTACGTTTTCAGCGCCGCTGTAAAATCTGGTTACATGGGACTGACCATAATTGCAGTCTTGAACAGTTTCGTTGCTGTTTATTATTACCTGAGAGTGGTGGTGATTATGTTCATGCGTCCCTCGCAGGTTGAACTCAAACCCGTTTCCCTGCCCTTCTTTGTGAGTTTAACTTTATTTCTTACACTTCTGGGTACGCTCTGGTTAGGAATCTTCCCCCAGGCCTTCTTGGCTTTAGCAAAAAGCTCCTTTTTAATTGTATTTTAAAGTTATTCAAATGACGGAGCTTTTTGGGTATTGACTTTATTAGCATTTTTGCCTTTATTGGATTAAATCAAAGTAAATTAACCTCAAGAGAAGGAGTTCAGGATGAAGGTATCGGTGAAAAAAGGGAGACTCGTTGAGATTGCGGATCATGCTATATGTTTCGGGGTCTTTCAGGATCAAAAAAAACTCAGTGGGGAATTAAAAGAGCTTGATTCCATGCTTTCAGGATCCATTAGTGATATTTTGGAAGCTGGCGATTTCAGTGGCAAACTTAACCAGATAACATTAATCTATCCTAAGGCTAAGATTAACTCAAAAAGGGTAATTCTGGTTGGACTGGGCAAAAAGGAGAAATTTGATACAGACAAGATCAGACAGGCGGCTGGAACTTTATGCAAAAAAGCCAGGGAGCTTAAAATAAAAAGCTTTTCCTCTGAGGTATATGGGGGCAAACAAAGAAAATTTTCCCTGCAGGACTCTTCCCAGGCATTGGTGGAGGGTGCTCTTTTGGCAAACTATCAACTGGCAGACTATAAAACAGTGGACCGGGAAGATCTATTTGAGGTGGAGGAGTTCACCATAGTGGATGGCGACAGGGTAAATATGCCCAAGATCCAGAGGGGGGCAAAATGGGGAGAGGTATTCTCCTGGGGAACAAATCTGGCCCGGGACTTAATAAATCATCCGGCCAATGTTATTAACCCAACCAAACTTGCTCAGCTGGCAGTTAACCTTTCCAAGGAGCACAAGTTTAAATGCAATGTGCTATCCCTTGCGGAGATAAAAAAGCTTAAGATGGGTGCCCTTTTGGGCGTGGCTCAGGGAAGCAATCAACCTCCTAAGTTCATAATTCTGGAACACGTTCCCAAAAGAAAAAGAGGCGGAACTGTTGTCCTGGTGGGCAAGGGTATAACATTCGATTCCGGCGGGATATCCTTAAAACCCTCGATGAAAATGGAGGAGATGAAGGCGGACATGTCTGGAGCTGCAGCTGTGCTGGCAGCTGTTTCGGGTGCTGCTCGATTGAATATTCCGGTTCATCTGGTGGGACTTATTCCATCCACTGAAAATCTTCCCTCAGGAACCGCTCAGAGACCTGGTGACATCCTGACTTCTTACTCGGGCAAGACAATAGAGGTGATTAACACCGATGCCGAGGGTCGGCTGATCTTAGCGGATGCACTGGCCTATGCGAATAAATTCGAGCCCCAGGCCGTAGTGGATATTGCTACCCTTACCGGAGCCTGCATCGTAGCCCTGGGGCATGTGGGTGCTGGAATGATGGGAAACAATGGGAATCTCAAAAGAAAAATAATGAGTGCAAGTCAGAAAACCGGAGAAAAGCTCTGGGAACTTCCTTTGTGGGAGGAGTATGATGAACAGATCAAGTCGGATTTAGCCGACGTCAAAAATACCGGAGGCAGGCCTGCGGGAACCATCACGGCAGCTATGTTTCTGAAGAAATTCGTGGGAGAGTATCCCTGGGTACATCTGGATATAGCTGGAATGGATTTAGAGGAGAAGGGGAAACCCTACATCCCCAAAGGTGCGGTCGGTTTTGGGGTAAGGCTCTTTCTCCAGTTTCTCAGAGATTGGTAGGGAATTGAATAAATAACCTTGAGGATAAATAGGGTCTTTATAGTTCCGAATATACAAAGAAACAACATAGTTTGTATGTTTTGGTATTGCCAGCTGGAAGTTCTCTGCGGAATAATCGTATGAAAGCAAATAAAATAAGAGAATCAAACGTTATATTATGTGAAAAGACTTTGTGAAAAAAGTAACAAACTAATTTTTTAACGAGTGTTTTCTTTCCTGTGAGGAGGAACTAAAATAATAAAACTGGGAGGGGTAATATATTATGGAACTTACAAAAGCAGGCGACTATGGCTATTTGGGGATGCTTTATTTAGCCAGGCAGCCTAGGAATAAAGTGGTTCGCATCTCAGAAATCTCGGAAAACGAGAGGATCCCGGAGAAATTTTTAGCTAAAATCTTTCAGAACCTCACCCGCTCTGGTCTGGTGAGATCGCATCGGGGAGCTAAAGGTGGTTTCTCTTTAGGTAAACCTGCTCAAAAGATATCGATAAAAGAGCTTTTAGAGTGTGTGCAGGGCCCCATCCATTTGAGCCGCTGTCTCTCTTCAGCCAGTGACTGTGATAGAAAGAGAAATTGTGCTTTAAGGAAATTATGGCTTGAAGGGCAAGATTTTCTTGATGAAATTCTGATGAAAAGCACTCTGGCTGATTTAGCTAACCAAGACTAAATTTTTTTCTATGAGCATAAAATCAGACATCTGGATAAAACAGATGGCAAAAAAGCAGGAGATGATAAAGCCTTTCTCCGAAAGGCAGGTAAAAAAAAATGCCATCTCCTATGGATTATCATCTTATGGATACGATATACGAGTAGCGAACGAATTCTACGTATTCACAGCTTTGAACTCCGATATAGTTGATCCCAAGAATTTTAATTCAAAATCTTTTATTAAAATCAAAGGGGATCACTGCATCATCCCTCCCAATTCATTTGTATTAGCTCGTACTGTGGAGTATTTTAAGATCCCCAGAAACATCCTGACCATTTGCCTGGGCAAATCCACCTATGCTCGCTGTGGTATCTTGGTGAACGTAACTCCCTTTGAGCCGGAGTGGGAGGGATATGCCACTCTGGAGATTTCCAATACCACTCCACTGCCGGCCAAGATTTACGCCAACGAGGGGATCGCCCAGGTCGTTTTTTTAGAAACCGATAAAGAGTGCAGATTATCGTATAAAGACAGAAAAGGTAAATATCAAAAACAGAAAAAGATAACTTTACCAAAAATATAAGAGGAAGGAGAAATGTTAAAAGAGATTAGATTACACGGAAGAGGAGGACAGGGTGTGGTAACTGCTGCTGAGCTTTTAGCTGAGGCTGCATTTGAGGATGGTAAATATGCTCAGGCTTTTCCCTCCTTTGGCTCGGAGCGTATGGGGGCTCCGGTTCAATCATTTGTACGCATAGCTGATCATAAGGTTCGTGCCCGTAATCAGATCGACCAACCCGATTTTCTTATAATCCAGGACTCCACCCTGATCGGAGCAATAGATGTGCTGAGCGGGTTGAAAGATGATGGAATGGTGCTGGTGGATTCTGCCAAAAAGCCGGAGGAACTGGGACTTAAGACCAAAGCTAAGGTTTTAACTATTCCGGCAACTGAAATTGCCTTGAAAACCCTGGGTAAAGCCATTCAGAACACTACCCTGATGGGAGCATTTGCCGGAGCAACCGGTTTAATCTCGGTGGATGCCATAAAAAGGAGCGTCAAGAGAAGATTTCCCGGGGAATTAGGTGAGAAAAATGCAAAAGCTGTTCAGACAGCCTATGATTTGATGATAGGAGGAAAAAATGGCTAAACCGGAAGGGGTCGTAGCCCGACCCGGATCAAGCAAGGAATATAAAACCGGAAGCTGGAGAACAAAAAAGCCCATATTCAAGCATGACAAATGCACTGACTGTAGAATATGTGTTGTGGTTTGCCCGGACGGAGTTATTTTCGGTTCGGACAAAAAATACCATGCTGATATGGATTACTGTAAGGGTTGCGGCATCTGTGCTGAGGAGTGTCCGGTAAACGACATCGAAATGATTCTGGAGGTGAAATAAGATGAAAGAACTCATTGAAGGTTCCATGGCAGTTGCTCGGGCAGTGAAGCTGTGTCGCCCTCACGTTATATCGGCCTATCCTATTACCCCCCAGACCCACATAGTGGAAAACCTTTCCCAGTTTGTAGCTGATGGAGAATTGAAAGCAGAATTTGTCAACGTGGAGTCTGAGTTCGGAGCAGCTTCCGTTGTTTTAGGTGCTTCAGCTACTGGAGCTCGGACTTTTTCCTGCACCACTTCTCAAGGTTTGTTTTTGATGCTTGAGGTGTTGTTCAATATCGCAGGTTTGCGACTTCCCATTCTTATGGTAGTAGCTAACCGGGCAGTCTCTGCCCCCATAAATATCTGGTGCGATCACCAGGATGCAGTTACTGCTCGAGATAGTGGATGGATTCAACTCTGGGCTGAGGACAACCAGGAGGCACATGATATGTGTCTGCAAGCTTATAAAATTGGTGAGAATCCAGAAGTGTCCTTGCCAGTGATGGTAAACTTTGATGGTTTCATTTTGTCACATGCATTTGAGCCTATAGAATTGATCCAGCAGAAGGATGCAGACGAATTCCTGCCACCATACAAACCGGTTCAGTACCTGACCACAAAAAACCCGTTGACCTTTGGGGTTTTAGCTGATCCGGATTGGTACACGGAGACCAGATACAGATTAGAACAGGCTTTAAACGATTCCCTGCCTGTTATTGATCAGGTGGCAGATGAATTTAACAAAAGATTTGGTCGATATTCCGGTGGACTGGTGGAGAAATACAGGCTGGAGGATGCAGATACCGCTGTGGTATCCATGGGTTCAGTTGTGGGAACCATAAAGGATGTGGTGGATGAATTACGGAAAGAAGGCAAAAAAATCGGGGTCTTAAAGATAAGAACTTTACGACCATTCCCCAAAAAAGCCATATATGATGCTCTGAAAGACACAAAAAACGTGGTGGTTATGGAAAAGGACATCTCCCTGGGATTTGGCGGAATACTGGCCAATGAACTTAAAACGGTCTTTTACAAACAGCCCAGGCAACCCAATATCTCAGGGTTTGTAGTGGGTCTGGGCGGAAGGGACGTTCCCCAGCAATCCATCAGGAGAACCATCGAGAAGGGAATATCAGAGGTTACCGATACCGGGTGGGTGGATTTAAGGAAGGATATAATCGGAGGGAAACTCTTATGACACAGAAAAAAACTGCTCCCAAGAAACCAGATATAAAAGAGAGCTTATTAGCTCCAGGTCATAAAGCCTGTGCCGGCTGTGGTGAAGCCTTAGCTGCAAAGATAATTATGGATGCAGCAGGATCCGACACCATAGTTACTTCAGCCACAGGTTGTCTGGAGGTTTTCTCCACTTTGTACCCTCAATCCGCCTGGAAGATGCCCTGGATTCATTCCCTTTTTGAGAATTCCGCTGCAGTTGCGGCCGGGATCGAGGTGGCATTGAAAGCCCTGGGCCGGGAAAAGGAGGCAAAGGTTATTGCCCAGGGGGGGGATGGCGCCACCGCTGACATAGGTATCGGCTGTTTGTCAGGAATGCTGGAAAGAGGGCACGACATTTTATACGTGTGCTATGATAATGAAGCCTATATGAACACCGGAGTACAGAGATCAGGTCTTACCCCTTTTGAGGCCTCTACCACCACCAGCCCCTCAGGAGAAGTGTCCTGGGGAAATAAAACTGACAAAAAACCTATGCCGGAGATAGTAGCTGCACATGGAATCCCATACGTGGCCACTGCCACCGTAGGCTATCCCAAGGATCTGGAAAAGAAGGTGAAAAAAGCCCTCTCCATCAAAGGTCCCAAGTATCTCCAGGTTCACTGCCCCTGTCCCTTAGGATGGGCTCACGACCCCGCCCTGACCATCAAGGTAGCCAAGGCAGCGGTTCAAACCGGACTGATACCCGTTTTTGAGATGGAATATGGAAAGATCACATCCGTGAGAAAAATCGCAAAGAAGCAGCCTGTGGAGGAGTATCTCAAGCTTCAGGCCAGGTTCAAGCATCTTTTCAAAAAGTCCGGTGGTGAGGAGGAGATAAAAAGAATCCAGGCCATTGCTGACAATAACATACAGAAATTTGGCCTGAGGTAACTGATTCGAATTCTGGAAAGCTCTTCTTCCATGAAAATCTTATGGGATTTGGTCAAGCCATAAGCTGGCTAAATTCCAATACAAGATATAGAAATGAAAAGAAGAGTTCATATAATTCTTGGTTTTGTTCTTTTGATATTAATAAATTGTGCTTTTCGGCAACCTGGAGTCGGAAGATATGAGATCAGTTGTAAAAATATCGATCATTTCCTGGTGGAAAATTACGAGGTGGGTGTTCTGGAATTTGAACCCTGTATATTGCTGGGACGTTATATGCCGGTTTATCATTTTCCGGTTTACCTGGAGGGGGAAAGGAAACATGATTTCTATGTTAATGTGTACGGCAGTTCCCGGGAGCTGGATCCTTTTAGATTCAAAAACGTATCCCGGGAATTCTTATATCAACAACAATTTTTGTGGATTTTGGAGGAGAGGATCGAACAAAAACCGCATAAGATTTTAAAAAAATATGAAAGAAGTCCAACCTATAACCAGATAAAAGAGGACGTGATCGCGATCCTATCTAAAAAAAGATAAATCACATCACGCACTGAGGAGGATTGAGTTTTATGCCAAACGTTGAGGAATTATTAGCCAAAGCCAAAAAGCCGGGAAAGGATGCTATGGTGCTGCATCCTTATTATAAAGGCAAAATCGAGACCGCTTCCAAGTGTGTTATACGCGATTTCAACGATTTTGCCATCTGGTATACACCGGGTGTGGCTG
>JBARPA010000197.1:0-10319 GCA_049642665.1 Candidatus Zixiibacteriota bacterium | reverse complement strand
GCCAAGAATGCAATTATTGAGGGTAAGGTTAATGGTAATATCCTGGTTATAGAAAAGCTGAAACTTCACTCCACTTCAGTGGTGATTGGAGAGTTCACTACCAAAATATTGGCAGTGGAAGAAGGAGCCCTTTTTCATGGCAAGTGTAATATGAAGGAGGAAAAGAAAAACACAGAGCAGCAGGGGTAAAACATTTTGTTAATAAATGGGATGAAATTGTGGATATTTTAGCAACCAATTGGCTTATAAGAAGTTACGTGAGTGCACTGCTGAGAATGGCATCTTAGTTATCCACAATATTTTTGGTAAGTCTGAGAAAATTCTTAAATAAGAGTGATTTAATAAATCTTAATATTAGATGATTTAGAGAACTTATTGTATAAAATATGGTTGGACTGGGACTACCGATATTTGGCGGAATTTTATTCCTGTGTGGGCTTTTAATTCTGATCTATTTACTTTTATCAGTGATAAAGTCTCTTAAGCAGGAGAAGGAGGATAAATCCAGACAAAATAAAGGGGTGCAGAATGTACTTCTTCTGCTTTTGGCTCTTTTGCTTTTAATTGCTTCCAGGCTATGTTTCTGGAGCGGGGAGTCTTTAAGATCTTACCAGATTTTCTGCCAGGATGAAGCTATCGGGGAAATTTCAGTTGAACCCGATAACAGAGGTGGGAAATATCTGGTTTACAGTTTTATTGACAGGAAGGGAAAAAGATATGCTCACCGGGTTCTTACCACAGGAAACAGATGTCAGCTGGAGGTTGAGTTCTTAAGATGGGATCCCTGGCTTAAGGATTTAGGGCTGGTTGCAGCTTATAAAACGGTCAGGGTAAATTTCACCTCCCTTGAGGAGCCCTCTGTTAAAACCACCGAGCTGCCCGGAGCAGAGAATCCCTTCTGGGAATGGGTTCATAGATTCGACCCACCTCTATTTTTCGTAAAAACCAAACTTCTGAAAAGCGATTTTATTGATCTTGATTTTGATCAGCCTCAGAGTCTGATTATCTCAGGGGAGAAAATCCTGATAAAATCGGAACCTCCACCCTTATCCACTGATTCGACTTCCTAAGTTAACCTTAAATTGCAGGTAATGGAGTAAAATGAAGTTGATTGAAAACCTATTAATTTTGTTCATTTTGTTTTTTAACTGCATCAATGTCTTTGCTCTATTAGTCAATAATGTGGATGCCTCAGAGGAGCTTCCCCAGAAAGGCCCCCATCTTTCCTGCGTGTCTCAGAATTCAATAATTGTAAGCTGGCGCACTGAGACTCTGGACAGCTCAGTTGTTCAATACGGGCTTGCCCCAGGATACGGAAGCGAAGTCAAGGACACAGATATGAAGATGGCTCACAGCTTGACCTTGACCGGTCTTCTTCCCGATACCATTTATCATTATCGAGTTCTGTTTGAAGAAAAACAGACTCCTGATTATACCTTCAGGACTACCGTTCCTTTTGAAAAGCAATTTAAGTTTAATGTTTATGGGGATACCAGAACGCAGCCTGATAGTCATCTGGTGGTGGTGAATAGAATTATGGAGTTTGAACCTTATTTCACCCTTCATACCGGTGATGTGGTAGAAAATGGATACAGTCAAAGTGATTGGGATATTTATTTCGCCACCATATGTTCCAGTGAAGTATGTGCTCAGGAAATTCCATTTTATTATGCCATAGGTAACCATGAAAACGAAAGCCCTCTCTACTATGGCTATTTCTACCTTCCTCATAACAATCCTGATAGCACCGAGTCCTATTATTCCTTTGATTATGGCAATTCGCATTTTATCAGCCTGGACACCGAAATTCCATATGGTCCCACAAGTCACCAATATAATTGGCTGGAAACTGATCTTCGGAGCACCTATGATAAGATCTATGTATTCGTTTTCATGCACCAGTACCCCTACTGCGCCGGAGGACATGAAAGCAATATAGCTTTAAGAAATGCTCTCTGTCCCCTTTTCGAGGAATATAAGGTGGATATGGTCTTCAGTGGTCATAGCCATTTTTACCAGAGGAACGGCCCCATAAACGGAGTCACTTATATGATAACAGCCGGAGGCGGGGCACCGCTTCGTACCCCGGCGGAGAGCAGCTGGACCCAATATACTGAAGAATCTCACCATAATGTTACCTTTACGGTATGGTCTGACTCTCTGATGTTTAGAATGGTACGTACTGATGGGAGTGTCGGAGATAATCTTGTTTACCACCCTAAGGTGAAACCGCAAATATTCTGTGGAGATCTCAACAGAGATGGTTCAGTTGAAATCTCAGATGTGGTCTATCTTGTGAACTATCTCTTCAAAGGTGGTGATAGTCCACAATGCAATCCACCCTATTTCCATTGTGGAGATGCAAACGGAGATGAAGAGATAACCATTTCCGATGGGATCTATTTAATAAACTATTTATTCAAACTTGGCCCCGAACCTATTTGTTAGACCTCCGATATTAGGGATAGTGCCGGGTCTCCTGACCCGGAATTGACCGGACAAGGTCAGGAGACCTTGTCCTACCCGCTTCTCTGAACCTAAAACTGACAACCCACCTTGAGGGCCAGGGGGCCTACCGTGTGCAAAATCAATACAATAATCTGGTTTTCCAGAACCTAACTTAAGTTAGGTTCTGGTGTTCTCTGTTCCATTCTGACGCTTTCTGCGTATAATATAAATAGTTGACAAGGCTGGTTATTTTGTTAATTTGATTGAACAATGATTTTTGAATCATCTTTTTGGAGGAGAAATGCCCGAGGAAAAGGTTGAGAAAAAAGATATCGAGGCTGTTGAAAAACTGAAAGAGGCCCGGGATAGGATAAAAAACGAGATAAAAAAAGTTATTATCGGCCAGGAGAAGGTTATTGATGAGCTTCTGATCGCCCTTCTGTCCAATGGGCACTGTCTTTTGATCGGTGTTCCGGGATTGGCAAAAACCTTGATGATATCCACTGTTGCCAAAATTATGGATTTGAAGTTCTCCCGAATCCAGTTCACCCCTGATCTGATGCCCTCGGATATCACCGGCACCGAGATCATCCAGCAGAATGTTTCCACCGGGGAGCGGTCTTTTAGGTTTGTTAAAGGTCCTGTATTTGCCAACATAATCCTGGCAGACGAAATTAACAGAACCCCGCCTAAAACCCAATCCGCACTGCTTCAGGCCATGCAGGAGCATGAGGTCACAGCCGGGAGCGAGACATATAAGCTAACTGAGCCCTTCTTTGTCCTGGCCACTCAGAACCCGATTGAACAGGAAGGGACCTATCCTCTGCCCGAGGCCCAACTGGATAGATTTATGTTCAACGTCTATATAGATTATCCTTCCCAGGATGAGGAAAACCTGATAGTCAAGACCACCACTTCCGCTTATTCTCAGGACTTAAGCAAAGTTATGGGGGCAGAGGAGATAGTGAGACTTCAGAAATTAGCCCGCAGGGTTCCGGTCTCAGATCACGTGATCAATTATGCGGTAAGGATTGCCCGTTTCACCCGACCGAATAAATCCGGTTCTTTAGATTATATAAAGAACTGGGTGAGCTGGGGTGTGGGACCCAGGGCATCCCAATATATGATCTTAGGTTCTAAGACCAAGGCTATTCTGGATGGAAGGTATACCCCCTCCTGTGATGATGTAAGGGAGGTGGCTTTACCAGTTTTGCGGCACCGGATAGTGACCAGCTTCAATGCTGAAGCTGACGGCGTGGGGACCTACGAGATAGTCCAGAAATTACTTAAAGATGTGAAAGAGGAAGAGTAAAAGATAAAAGCTATCCTTGAATTTTATATTTCAAAAAATATAGTCAAGCTGAAGTCGCAGATCCCCCGCATTTTGCGGGGGGCTTGACACTCCAATAAAGGCAAACAGATTAAATTCTAATAAAAATTGAGGAGGTACAGGGTGAATATGAGGTCCTCAGGTGGAATCTTTACTTCTTTGAGATGGTCTATAAAAGTTTTGTTTTTTTTCACTTTTCTGTTTGGGATGATTTTCTTTATGGGTAATTCCTCGGTTTATGCTCGCTCATTGGGATTTGAGAAGCTGGTTAACGAGGTCTCATTTTATCAGAATCGTTATGATGATTTCCTGAATGCCGGGCAGACACTGCAGGTGGTTTCAATCAACAGCTTCAAACTGGGGACCCGGTTTAACCTGGAGTTTACCTATGACCTGAACTACAATCTGGAAAAAAAGGATGATTTCACTTATTATATGGAGTTAGGGGTGGTCAAAGAGATCTTTCCTCGCTTCAGCATTAACTATCAGAGAATACATGGAAGCTTTGTGGACAAGCCGGTAAATCAGGTAGGAATAAGATTTTCATTTTAAATATAGAAAAACAAACTTGCAATGATGGAAGGGTAGATGGAGGAGTACAAAAGGAATAGCTCATACAGAAGGTTTTTGAAGCCAGATGTGGTCTCCAAGCTCTCCGGGATGGAGATCAAAGCCAGGCTGGTGGTGGAAGGTTTTATTGCCGGTCTTCACCGTAGCCCCTATCACGGGTTCTCGGTGGAATTTGCCGAGCACCGCCAGTATATGCCCGGTGACCCTTTGAGAAATATCGACTGGAAGGTATATGCTAAAACCGATCGCTACTTTGTCAAGGAGTTCGAGGAGGAAACTAACCTTAAAGCTTATATTCTTCTGGATACCTCCGGTTCCATGGGCTACTCCTCAAACAATATGTCCAAACTGGAATACAGCTCCTATCTGGGCGCTTCACTGTCTTACTTGATGCTTAAGCAGAGAGATTCGGTGGGATTGGTGGTCTTCGATTCAAATATAAGAAAATATATTCCACCCAAATCTACGATGACCCACCTGCACAACCTTTTAAGGGAGATGGATAAGCTCCAGGCCTCTGAAACCACCAATGTTAGCTCAGCTTTGCATCAGATGGCTGAAAGGATCAAAAGGCGTGGGCTTATCATTGTAATCTCCGATCTTTTCGACGATCCTGACCGAATCATCACCGGTTTGAAGCATTTCAGACATAAAAAGCATGAGGTTATTGTATTTCATATCCTGGATCCCAAGGAGAGAGACCTTTCCTTTACCCAGGAGACTATATTCAAAGATTTGGAAACAGGCGAGGAGATTCAGGCCTCGCCCTGGCATATCAGAAAGGATTACATCCAAAAATTAGAAGGATTGGTTAAAAGATACACTCTGGAGTGCAGGCAGAGCTTAATTGATTACGTACTTTTAGATACTTCAGTCCCATTCGATTTCGCCTTATTTTCGTATTTAAGTAAAAGAGGACGATTATGGTAGTAATTGACTGGATGTTGTAATTCCTCAAGAAAGGAGAAAAGATGTTCTGGCGGAAAGTGTTAGCTCTGGTGGGACTGTTTGGTTTCTTAATCTCTGCACACGTTTATTCCCAGACAATAGTAAATTCCTTTCCCTCTCCCGGCCCCGAACCTCGGGGACTGGCGTGGGATGGTTCATATTTATGGTGTGCGGAGTATGGGTCCGGTAGAGTTTCTAAACTCGATCCTGCTACTGGTGCAAAAGTTGATTCCTTCGAATTCCCTTTAGACAGTGAGTTTGGGGGGATTACCTGGGGCAGTGAGGATCAGATATGGGTGGCTAATGGTAGCTACGTTTACGAAATCGACCCAATCTTCGGTGATACCCTCTCCTCGTTTCGTTGTCCTGGTGGCTGAGGCGCCTCATCTGCTGGACTGACCCGTGCGGCCAGTTATCTGTGGGGCTCTGATCGATATTATTTTGAAATCAGGAAGATGACCACTACTGGCGGAGAAGTATTCTCCTTTCTCTTACTTGATGAAAACCTCAGAGATCTAGCAACCGACAGCACCTACCTCTGGTTAATCACTTCCGAGGGACGGTTGAAGAAATTTACCATGGACGGTATGTTAGTTGACTCTATAACTAGCTCATTCTCAAGCGGTTGGGGGTTAACCTGGGAAAACAATCACTTGTGGGTTTCCGATCCTGTTTCCGACTCCATCTTTCGGGTAAAAATACACCAGTATCACAACATCAGCGCTGATAGTGCTAAAAATTGGATGGATAGTGAAGCCGATCTGGTGATCCTGGATGTCAGGGAACTATACGAATTTGAGAGCTATGGCAGAATCCCTGGTGCTCTGAATATGCCCTGGAACTCCGGTGTTCTGGATACAGCTTACACTCAGCTTTCACAGGATGACACTATAATCGTTGTCTGTCAAAGCGGATTCAGAAGTGAACAGGCAAGCATTTTTCTGGATTTAAAAGGTTTTGTAAATATCTACAATATGTTAGGAGGTATGAATAGCTGGCATCATCCGGTGGAGGTTGGCGGTCATGTTACTGTGAATGCCAGCTGGACTTTAGATAAGAGCCCATTTATCGCAGTAGCAGATGTAATCGTTGATAGCAGTGGCTCTCTTAACCTGTTGCCGGGAGTTAGCCTTAAATTTGATGGGTTCTTTTCTTTGGAGGCTTACGGCAACATAGTGGCTCAGGGAACAGTCGAGAACAATATACACTTTACCTCTCATGGTCCTCTTCCTTCTGGATGGAGAGGAATTACAGTAAATGAGGGGAGCGTTTCTTCTTTTGACTACTGCAGAATAGATAGCTCCATAAATGGGCTACTTTGTTTTAATACCTCTCCTCAAATTAATAATTTGTGGATCTCCGGGAATCAAAACTGCTTGAGTTTTTCTGGCCCTCAGGCAAATTCCTCTATCTATAGCTGCGAATTAGATGGGTCTGGTGGTGATTCAAGTATTTTAATTCTGTGTGACTCATCCTCCGCTCCTTACATCACCTACTGTAGTATCAAGAATGGGTTGAAAGGAGTTATAGCAAGAAATGGTGCCAACCCCCAGATAAACTACAATAATATATACAATAACGGTGACTATGGCGTACTTAATGAGGATTCATCGCTTATTATAGACGCACAATATAACTGGTGGGGGGATGAAAGCGGCCCATTTAATCCTTTGAATAATCCTGATGGTCAGGGCGACAGGGTGAGTCAGTGGTTAGATTATGAACCCTGGTTACACATTCAGATCCCTTATATCTGCGGAGACGCCAATGCGGACTCCTCAGTCAGTGTGGTGGATGTAGTTCATCTAATAAACTACCTGTTTAAGAGCGGCTTCCCACCCGATCCCTGGGATGCCGGAAATGTCAATTGCGATGAGGAGGTTACAATAGCTGATGCAGTGTTTCTTGTTAATTTTATCTTCAAGCTCAGTACGGAACCGTGCGACTGCGCAGAGGAGCAGTTAAACTTAAGCAAACCTAGGGGAATTTAGATATTTGGGTTTTGCTTCTTACGACTTGATGCATCTCTTAGTCGTGAAGACGTTGTCTCCAATTATGAGTCTTATAACCTTTTCTTGAAAAACCGAAGGTAAAAATTCTTGTGCTTTTGCTCGGCGCTCATATGTCAATTGCCGGAGGGGTTTATAATTCACTTCTTTCAGGCAAGGAGTTAGGGTGCACTACCGTTCAGGTCTTCACCAAGAATGCTAACCAGTGGAAGGCAAGAAACCTGAGCTCAGAGGAGATAGAAAAGTTCAAACAACTGCAAAATGAGACTCAGATCTATCCGGTAGTAGCACATGATTCTTATCTAATAAATATCGCTTCCAAAGACAAGGAGCTTCTTAAAAAATCAAGGGAGTCTCTTCTATTTGAGCTTAACAGAACGGAAATGCTAAATCTTCAGTATTTGGTTATGCATCCTGGCTCAAATCCGGATGAGAAAGAGGGTATAAAAAGAATTGTTGATTCTCTAAACTGGGTTCATTCCAAATCTCCAAAATACAAAGCCCAAATCTGTCTAGAGGCCACCGCAGGACAGGGTAATACTCTGGGACACAGGTTCGAACAAATTGCTGAGATAATTGAGGGAGTGAATGAGAAAAAGAGGTTGGGCGTATGTTATGACACGGCTCACACCTTTGCCGCAGGTTATGATATAAGAACGAAAAAAGCTTATGAGGAAACATTCAAAAAATTTGATAAGATCATTGGTTTGAAAAAGCTTTTGGTGATTCACCTTAATGATTCCAAAAAGGATCTAGGAACCAGGGTAGATAGACATGAGCATATAGGTAAGGGTTTTATCGGGCCAGAAGCTTTCAGACTGCTTTTAAATGATCCCAGATTCAAGAATATTCCCAAGATCTTAGAGACACCCAAGCAGGGAGATATGGATAAAAGGAATCTAAAACTTTTGAGAAGCCTGGTAAAAAAAAGTTGAGAGTTCAGAGTAGAGAGTATAGAGTAGAGAGTTAAGAGAGAGTAAAGGGTGGGGAGTATACTGTTTCCTTTGAAAAATCTAAATGGTAAAACACTGAACGGGTATATTCTTTACCTGGGGGAGGTAAAACAGCTTCGTCTCAGCGGCTGGAAGGGATTCAAATCATATCTTGAGGATTCACAGGGTGTCTTAAGCACATCTCCGGTTCATCCCCACTCAATGCTGGAGAGAACCAGCAGGATAGATGAAAGGGGGCTTCACCATGTATCGAAATATAGCACCTATGTTTCTGGTGGATGATGTGGATAAGGCTGTTGCGTTCTATAAGGATGTTTTTGGGGCAAAGCTTCAGCATAGCCTGCCCGACAAACCTCAATTTGAATGGGTATCCATTCTGCTTGAGCAAACTGAGATTATGTTCTGGAAAAAGGATACAGGTTAAAAGGATATTTGGCATAATTGCATACGGAGACGTAAAGATACTAGTAAGGAGGAAGCTTTATGCAAGATAAGCAGGGCATAAAAGATTTATTTAGAGAGGATATGAAAGCAGATTTCGATTTTACTCAAGCCCCTCAATTGATTACTCCAAGAGGAACAGAGACCACGGGTCATAAAGCAATTAAAACAGAGGATTTGAGTCAGTGGTCAAAAGCGCAACGGTCTTTTTTAAACTGGGTGAAAGATAAGAAGGTGTTTACAAAAGAATATATTGAGGGCGGAAAGGTAGCTTATGATGCCTTTTTTAAAAAAAGAGGCTCCTTACGAGGGAACATTCTCGATATTGGTGGTGGGTGGGGGCTATACAGACAATGGTGGATACCATGTGCATCTAGTGTTTTCATTGTTCACGATCCAGGCGTCGAGAGATTTTTAGGAGGCCCCCATGAATTACATCTCTTTTATTATCAAAGGGCATTCAGTCTACCTATGAGCTTCATTGAAGGCTTTGGCGAGGATCTTCCTTACAAAGACAGCAGCTTCGATACCTGTCTGATTGCAGCTACGTTAGACCATTGTATGAATCCGGAGAAAGTATTAGAGGAGGCTTATCGTTGTTTGAAACCTGGGGGAGTTATACTTGTTATACAATATTGTCCTTCATTATCGACTAAAGATCGTCAATCGTCTATTTTGAAACGTCTGCTGAAAATTCTTCTCCGCCCAAAACACTTTTTGGCTGTTCTTCATAATAGTTTGTTTCACCCTGATCACCACATCCACCATTTTGGATCTCTTGAGATAACTTCTTTGCTGAAACGAGCCAGGTTTTCAAAAGTTGGTACAAGCACTCTTCCAACCCTACACAATGTATGCATTTTCGAAGCAGTTAAAGAATATGTAAATGGGACATAAAAGAGATAACTGGTTTCACCAAAGTTACCCCGTACCATATTTTTAGCTAAACCCAAGTTACACTCCAGACATTAAGCACATAATGAGAATTGAAAGTAGTCTCAAATGATGTATCATAAAAATTAGCACCAATGTTTCTGGTAGATGATGTGGATAAGGCAGTGAGATTCTACTAGGAGGTTTTTTGGAGCGAAATTGCAGTACAGTCTGCCTGACAAGCCTCCATTTGAGTGGGTATCACTTCTGCTAGAGGAGATTGAGATTATATTCTGGAAAAAAGAGGCAGCTCAAAAGGAGTATCCTGATGTTCCTCTAATATCTGACAAACCCGGTAATTTGATTGTCTATGTGTATGTAGAGGAGATTGATAAATTATTTGAAAGAGTAAAAGATAAAGTAATTGTCATTATAGAACCCAAAGATCAGTCATACGGGATTCGAGAATTCACCATACAGGATCCTTTTGATTTCACCTTGACTTTTGCCCGGGTTATGGATAAATAACAGGCTAAGCAGGCATTTCGGAATCTGCATGAACAAAAAGGTAGTCAAATTAATTTAGGTTTGATTGATAATTTAAGAAGTAAACCACTTGAGAAAAGGAGGTAAAAAATGGGTAGAGTGGAAGGTAAGGTGGCCATAGTCACAGGAGGCTCACTGGGGATCGGGAAGGCCAGTTGTCTTTTTCTGGCAAAAGAAAGCGCCAAGATCGCGGTCACGGAT
>JBARPA010000196.1:0-2145 GCA_049642665.1 Candidatus Zixiibacteriota bacterium | reverse complement strand
TCTGTATGCTTTTTAAGTGAGAGATAAAATGAAAAAACCAATTATCGGCATCACCTGTTATCTGGATTACGACGATCCCAAAAGAAAATACCCCTTTGTCTTTGCCTTCGATTATGTAAAAAGACAGTATTATCTGGCTATACAAGATGCTGGTGGTGTGCCGATAATCCTGCCCAATATTGAAAAGATGAATCTGGTTGATTATTATGTAAAAACTCTGGATGGACTCCTGCTTGGGGGTGGGGGCGATGTTCATCCCTCCTTTTTTCATGAGAGAATAAAAGCTAAGAACCTCAGTATAAAAATCGAGCGGGACAGGTTTGAGATCGCTCTGGCGAAAAAAGCTTTAAGAAAAAAGCTTCCCATTCTGGGAATCTGCAGAGGGCCTCAGGTTATCAATATTGTATTAGGGGGAACAATATTTCAGGATTTATCCCTGCGAAAGGAAAAGACCTTGAACCACCAGCCTGAAAAAGTAATAAGGTTTAAGAGAAAGCACAAAGTCAAGATCAAAGAGAACTCAAGGCTGTATTCAGTAGTCAAACAAAAAGAAATCCTGGTAAATACCAGCCACCATCAGGTTATTAAAGATGTAGCCCCTGGCCTAAAAGCATCAGCCTGGTCAGAGGATGGGGTAATCGAAGCACTTGAGGGAAAGACAAAGGATTTTCTCATCAGTGTCCAATGGCATCCGGAAGCAATGATAAAGCATCCGTCATCCAGAGCATTATTCAAGGCATTTGTGAAGGAGTGCAGGAAAAGATAATCCAGACAAAGGGTATTAAAAAAATGGGATGGCAAAAAGGAGGCAAATGGCGTATATATTTTAGAAGGAAATCTGAGTATAGTCAGATTTAAAAAGCAATGGCTAATTTCAAAAGGGTAGTTTTGTTATGAGAATTAAAAAACTTCTGCTTGCGTTCGGAATCTTTTTCATAATTTGGCATTTTAGTTTATCTAATATTTTCGCATCCCAGATAGAGAAAACAATTGAGTACCGCTTTGGCGAAAAAGAAGTTAGTAAATATGGAGGACGTTTCACTGCCCAGATCACATTCGATCCTCTACCCAAACTTCTTGAGACATCGACGGTTCACGTCAAGATTATGGCTATGTGTGACTTAGATTTTGATCCAGAGTATAGAATTTTCACCGTATACAACAATTTAATAGATTTCACTCAGCTTATGCCTGCGACCTGGACTCCACCCATCAAAGAGGGCGATTTATACGAAGGAACCTTTACTATAACCCCCACCGAGATAGGTCCTTTCTCTATTGTTATAATACCAAGAGCTCCTCAGTTGAAACTCAAGCATCGTTTTGAATTCTTCCTGACTATTGACGAGTCTGGAAAATTAGTTCATCTCTTCAGGGGAGTAGATTCAAAGCATGCTGGAATGGTTATTCATCCTCCTGTTGCTGGCAATGAAATAGAGTTGAAATATCATCTAAGACAAAATTTTGATGGTTATATTAGTGATGATTTCATTAATATCTTCAATATCTCGCCACTTCCAGCTTTAAATGAGACCTGTACAGTTCGCTTCGAGTTGACAGCTAATCGGGAGTGTCCGGAGGGAGCCCAGTTCCATTTTTCCTGGACAGAAAATATGGAAGTTTTTGATCTCCCGAATAGCTGGATTGGAGAGGTAAATATAGGTGATGTTCATATTGACTCGTTTAGAATTGTACCCAAAAGTACGGGTTGTGGCAGGTTTAATCTATGGGTTAGAGCTCATTCTACTCCTGAAGGTATTGATTTAGCCAAACGATCTTCTGCAAGACCGGACCAAGCAACAGAAACCTATCACGTTACTTTGTTTATCGATGAATCCGGAAAGCTGACTTTTATTGGAAGATCACCTGCTAAATATATTCAAAAAGACTGTTCTGAACAAAGAAGTAAAAAATATGTCTCTCAACCTAAAGTGTTCATAGAATCTAAACTCAAAAAGAAAAAGACTGAGAAATGAACAAGAAAATACTTTTGGGAACAGTTCAGCTTTACGTTATCGTCGATCCTAAATTGTCTCTGAATCCTGACATGGAAGAAGTTGTGTCTCTGGCAATTGAGGGCGGGGCGCAGATGATTCAATTCAGAAATAAGGAATTTTCAGATGAGGAATTTCTTGTTCTGGCTGA
>JBARPA010000195.1:0-11107 GCA_049642665.1 Candidatus Zixiibacteriota bacterium | reverse complement strand
AGTGACTCCTGCAAAAAGCTCACCCAGGCCATTGGCAAGCCCCAGGTAATCCCCCTCGGTTATGTCGTTGCCATTAAGTTTTTTCTCAGCCAGATAAGAGTTGACTTTAGTCAGATAATGGAATCTGCCGCCAAAACCCAGGGAGAAATACTCATCCACATGGTATTCCAATCCGAGTCCGAACAAAATACCTACCTCGTGATCTCTTAACCTGAAGGTGTCGAATTGCCCAAGGGAAACCATTACATTCTCCCGGGCCTCATCTTTAACGTGCCAGGAATAAAATCCCACACCCAGATTTAAATAGGGGTCCCATTTGCTCTCCGGAGCAAAGTAATACCAGAAAGCCAAATCGATAAGGTAGTTTTTCTGAATGTCTGCAGAATCAGCTTCCATATACCATTTCTCATCATCCTTTTTCCCGGTAACCCCGTAGGTTCCGATCAAACCTACCATCAGGTTTTTGTGGACGCCGAATTTTACCTCAGCACTTCCAAATGGACCAAAGTTGAATACATCCTTATCAGCCAAAAAATGCTTGCCTCCCCCTCCTCTGACCGAGAGGCCAATTCTGTTTTTCATGCCATCTGAAAATGCAGATTGAGCTATTAACAAAATCAACATAAAACTGAGAGCAATAACTGCTGCTCTTCTCATCTTAACCTCCTTATTGACAAGAAGTTAATTTTTAAGGTTCCTTTTCTAAGTCCGGGGTGTCTTAACTTTGATGTAGTAAACCGTTTAAGTGATATCACCTCCTTTTATTTTCAATTCACATCTTATTCTTTTCAAATCAAATGGCAAACTACCCTCAATGAATTTTTCGTTTTACCCTGCCGCTAGTACTCTCTTCTCCATTTTCTCTTGGCTTAAGAAAAGCTTTTTCGCCTATTGCCCTCTCTGGCTTTGTCAACCATAAGCAGATCTATTCAAATCAAAACAGGTATATCTATCCATATAAATTACTGAAGGATAAACAAGTTATTTTCTCTTGTCAAGAAAAAAATCCACTGAATTTGAGATAAGTAAGAAAAATCTTTACTCATTATTCTTGACATCCCGGAAAGAATTTAATTAAATAACAAATACAAACATGACTTCGGATCAGGAGATCTCCAGTGTCACATTTTGTTATAAACCTAAATTTGGTTTCTCTTCTTTGTTTTCTGTTTCTTTTAAATAAAATACAAAGTTCCCTTTTTCTCCTCTGGCTTGAAAATTATGAGATAAAACACACAATCTATCAAGCCGGCGCTTCCATAAAACATAAGTTCCTCTTCGGGGAAGGATTAGTACTGCCTGTCCGGTGTAAAAGTTTCCCTGCTGGATTAAACTCCTATCCTGTGATGTTAAACCTTTGTTATTCCATAATCGGCTTTTCCCCAATATAATTTAATGGGATTGAAGAATGGGAAAAAAGTCAAATAATATCTTATTGATCGCCCTTTTCGTGGGTATAATAGCTGGAGGTTTTAGCGGCTGGGCTTTTGGTGAGAAAATGGTGGGGGTGAAATTCATAGGGGATATATTTCTTAATGCCCTGAGAATGATTATCGTCCCTTTGATTATATGCTCTATGATTACTGGAATTACTAATCTGGGAGATGTGAGAAAGCTGGGCAAAACCGGGATCAAGACCATTTTCTACTACATGGCTACAACCGGCATCTCCGTTTTGATAGGCTTGATTCTGGTGAACCTGATTAAGCCCGGTATAGGTGCCCAAACAGCCGGGGCAACCCTTCCTGAAATCATAAGATCCAGGGAGGAATTCTCCTTTATTGACGTTTTGATGGGCCTTATCCCCTCCAATCTCTTTAAGTCCATGGCCGAGATGCAGATCCTGCCCTTAATCATTTTTTCCTTATTTTTCGGAGGGGTCCTCACTACTTTGGGCAAAAAGGCAGAAGGGGTGATAAACTTTTTCTCCGTATGTAATGAGGCCATAATGAAGATAGTTCATCTTATTATGTATTTCGCACCTCTGGGCATTTTCGGTTTAATAGCTGGAAAATTGGGTTCTGTAGGTGGCGGTCAGGCTTTCCTGTTCGAATTATCCAAATTAGGTAAATACGCCCTAACCGTGATCATCGGTCTTTCAGTACATGGGGTTTTTGTTCTGCCTCTTTTTCTTTTAATCTTGGCCCGAAAAAACCCTTTTTCCTATCTTTTTAATATGAGTTCAGCCCTCACCACAGCCTTCTCCACCGCATCCAGTTCTGCTACCCTGCCTTTAACCATGGAATGTGTGGAGAAGAAAAACCTGATTTCCCAGCGGGCCTCTTCCTTTGTCTTACCTTTAGGAGCTACAATAAACATGGACGGCACCGCCCTTTATGAGGCAGTGGCAGCCATATTCATCGCTCAAAGTTTCGGCATCCATCTTGAGCCGGGACAGCAGATAATAATATTTTTCACCGCCACCTTAGCAGCCATCGGGGCAGCCGGTATACCTGAAGCCGGACTGGTAACCATGATTTTGGTTTTACAATCGGTCAATTTACCCCTGGAAGGGATAGGAATGATCTTAACCATCGATTGGTTTCTGGATAGATGTCGAACCACGGTAAACGTGTGGGGCGATTCTGTGGGAGCTGCGGTAATTGCTAACACTAAGGAGATTCAGAGATCAGACCCTGTGGTTGGATAAAAACTATCGTTATGCTAAATTGATCCCTCCAGATGAGTCGTACCTGTTTTGTAGTCGTTTATGGAAAAAGAAAATCTTTTTAAATCTTTCGATTTGCCTGAGCTAAGTAGAAGTTTAGGCATTTTTCACCCTTAGGAGTAATCCGGTAATAAGTGTGGTTACGGTGTTTAATCCATTTGTTGTCCACAATACCCTGGCGGTATTGAATCATTACCTTTTCCACCCTTTCCAGTAATCTCAAATCCCTGAGTTTCCTGTGATGATGGAATACCTGCTGGGGTGAGACTTTCAGGATTTTCGCCACCATTAAAGAGTAATCCACCCCCATCACCTGGTGGTGCTTGAGAATTCGAAAATCAAGTTCCTCTAATTCGAAAAAGTCCTGGTCTGGTTTCTCCTCCTCTTTATCCAGAATCTGATTCCAGGATAAAAGGACCTTGTGGTTGAGGTCAACGTTTTTTAGGTTGTGGCAAGTAACCTTATGTACTATTACCCTCCTGTTGTAGCTAACGTATCCCATTATCGGCTCATCCGGCTCAGGCCAACAGCACTTAGCCAGAGCATAACCTTTCTTAAGTTTTATTGGATGAGCAGACATTGATTTTTCTCCTTTTAAGAAGATAATAGAAAACGAGAAAATGTCAACTCTTCGATGATTCAGTCTTTTGTGTTTCCTTTATGTTTCAAACCCTTTATGAGTTTAAGCCTTCCCCTTAGAATCCTTTTTTAATCTTTTTGGTATTTGAAAATTTCAAGTTTTTTACCTGCAAGCGGAATACAGTTGGAAAATTTGTAATCTACAAAAATTTGATGTTCGATCTCTAAATCTTTTGTAAAAAAATCCGAAATTAATTATAGCATTGGAAAAATAGGGGATGGCGAATTGAAGTGGCGGTTTTCCCCAGCCCCCCTCCGTCATTTCAATAGGAGCTATCCTCTTTTTTTATTTAAAAGAAATTTCTTTTTAAAGTAGATTTTAAATAAAAAACCCATCTTCAATTAAGAAGATGGGTTTGCTTTTATTGTTCTGGATCTCATTTTAAGAGAACCATTTTCTTAACTGTGGTGAAATCACCGGCAGCTAATTTGTAGAAATATATTCCGGAGGCAACCTCCGATCCAGCTTGATCCTTTCCATCCCAGCGTATGGTATACAATCCTTTATCCTTGACACCATGGACTAACGATCTAACCAATCGACCCCTGGTATTATAGATCTTTAGACTAACTTTGCTTTCAATTGGCACCTGGAAGACTATCTCCGTAGACAGATTAAAGGGGTTGGGGTAGTTTTGATTCAGGGCAAATCGATCTATGGATATATCTGATCCCTCCTCTTCAACTTCGGTCGGGCTCAGCTGCACAGTAGTTATAGCATAACCTATTTTATTATAGACATCCCGAACTCCCATGTATACCTCATAGTCACCTGGCCCGCAACCGGTCGTTTTGAAAGTAACCTTCCAGATGCCAGTAAATGAGCCTATACCAGCTGTTCGATTGGTATAGTAGACGCCGCAGTTGGGGGTGATCATAATATCGGCTATATCATGTATAACATCCGTATCCGGATCAATGGCTGAGAAATCAAAGGTGAGAATCTGACCACAATTTCCCGCAAGCAGATGTGGGGCCACCACTATAGGTGCGCTATCAGGTTTATCAGTTATCAAAATAGAAGTGGTATCATAACCAATTCCACCCCTTACATCTTTTACATCCACTATAACATCATAAACTCCCGCGGTGCATCCCAGGGTATAGAAGGTAAATTTCCACGTTCCAGCGAAGGTATGAGGGCCGGATTGCCTTACCGCAAAGTAGGTTCCGCAGTCAGGGAGAACGGTAATAGAAGCCTGGTTTACAAGATCATTGCTATCCGGGTCAGAGGCGGTAAATATATACTGCAGGGTATCGTTAATATAGGCTGATGCGGTGGGAGGGGCAAAGACATCCGGGTTATAGTTGGGACGGGGGAATACATGCACTACCACTGTATCATAACCTGTGCTATCGTGGTCATCTGTAATATCCAGAATAATGTGATAATAATTCGAGTCGGATTTATAGGCATTGAATTGAACCTGCCATTCTCCGGAGGGATGACCGGGATCACCCTGGCCCCAAAGTCTATTCACCCAGTACTCGCAGGTATCTCCACAGGAGGGTTCCACGGAAATAGAGGCACTATCCCAAAGTTTATGGGAATCAGGGTCAGCCACATAAAAGCTGAAATCCAGCTCGTAATCTATCCATACCCAGAGGGTTTCATCCGGTACCTCCAGAACCGGTGGGGAGCTGGGCTTGAGATCCAGGTGCACGATGGTGGTTACAGAATCCCATCCCGGATCATCAGCACCACCAGGATTTTCTGAGCGTTCGTCCTTTATAGAGATGAGAAATGGTTTATCGCCGATATCACAAGTTTTAATCTGCAATGTAACTTCCCATATCCCTTTAAAAGTTCCTACTCCAGAAGTCTGGATGACACTCAAGATTTCAGTACAGGAAGGTTCCCACAAAAGAAATGGCTCTATCACATCACTGTCCGGGTCAGACGCTGAAAATGTAAATATCAATGTATCCATATAGCCAGGTATGGTATCAGTGTAACCATAAACAGTATCCGAGACTATAATATTGGGGGGGTGATTGGGTTTCCACACGATGATTTCAGTGGTATCGTATCCTTTTGCTCCATAAATATCCTCCACACCCATTACAATTTCATAGGTCCGGACCGAACAACCAATGGCAGTATGAAAAGTTAACTGCCAGGTCCCGGTGAAGGCTCCGGTATCTGTGCGAACAGTTTCGTAACTTCCGCAATCAGGGATAATTTCGATCTCCGGTGTGTGCAGGAGTGAATCCTGGTCCGGGTCCTCCGCGGTGAAGATAATTTTGATGCTATCCTTAAAAACCACTGAATCCCTTTCAGGGGCATCAACCGTGGGAGGCTCATTTGATCTCCAACCCATGTGAAATGTGCGGGGGACAAAAATTGGACGATAACCAGCACTTAAAGGGGTAACGAATCTGAGGACATTTTCGGGTGGAAAATAGTTGGCCGTGTCCAAACAGATGGTGGTGGTGTCAGTCACGGTATAGGTCATAGCAGCGAAAATACCATTCCCCGGATCCACGCTGTCTCCAAAAGAATTAGCCCCATAAAGTACCTTATTGGAATCCGGATAGAGGGACAAATTGATATACTTGAAGTCAAAATCCTCTACCCTGCTACCCTTAAAACACACCGGATATCCCAATCCGTCAGTACTCCCGTTTTTGAGAAAGTCCAGATCGATTTTGGATAATGCAGCAGAGCAAGTGTCAACCAGTGGAATGCTGAATCCTCTTATCCCTTTATCATTCCAGAAACTTATCAGTATAATCACATCTCCGCCAGTGCTGCCTGGTGGAAGATACAGAGTATCCCCATCAGCCGAATGTTTTCCCCCCGCGGCAAAATATAGGGTATCTGCTTGGCCGGGATCAAATGGATCTTTTTGAGCAAAGGCAAGCTGGAACAAAAGCAAAATCGACACTGCTCCTAAGAGAAATATACCTTTTTTCATCCTTTTGACTCCTGATAATGGTTATTTTTTTACTCCAAAATATACGTAAACGGCTATTCCTTTGTTAATATAATGCTTAATTTTAGCTTGTCAACTGAAAAAAATCCCCATAAATACGGGGTTTCTGCAGTATAAGAACAGACTCCAATAAATTATGTATAATCAAAAGATAAGATTCGGGCTTGTATTTAGGATTCCCCTTATCTTTTAAACGGATGTGCAAAAATTGAACACTAAGCTAATAAAAAAAGCCCTCTTCTTTAAAAGAAGAGGGCTTGACAGAAATCGGTATGTCATTTGAGTAAAACCATCTTCCTGACACAAACGAAATCAGAAGTTTTGAGCTTGTAGAAATATATACCCGAGGCCACCAGGTTGCCCCCATCATCTGTTCCATCCCAGTGCAGGATATGCACTCCTCTATTCATTTCCTTTTCAACTACAGTCTTTACCCTCTGGCCTTTCAGGTTGTAGATTTTGAGATCCACCTTACATTCCTGTGGAAGCTGAAAGCTAATCTCCGTGCTCAGATTAAAAGGATTGGGATAGTTTTGCTTAAGGAAGAAGCTGGTAATCCTCTCAGAGTTCCCTTCGGCTACATCACTGGGCTCTCCGAGTTTGACATATGTGGTACCCGACCCTACCTTTCCGCAACTATCCTGAACTTCAACCACCACCTGCCGCCAACCAGTAGCACAATTTTCTGTCTCAAAAGTCACCTTCCACTCCTTAACTGAGCTTCCAGCAGGCGTCTCCAGGGAGCATTCTCCACAATCCGGTTCCACGGAAATATTCACACTATCATTTAACGGAATCCCATCCGGATCAGAGGCCGTAAAACTATATTTTACGGTTTGCCCTGGAGAGGCAAGTATTGTGTCCGGGGCATTAACCTGAGGGGGATCGTCCAGATCTACAGTCACACAGAAAGTCTTTGTATCTGATACCTGGCAGGAATCTGAAACTTCCACAATACAGCAGTAAGTCAATTCGCTGGTAGCAAACAAACATATGGAGGTATCCTCTGAGTTATAGTGCCAGGGTGAGTTCACATTTACATTCACCGGGCCGTCAGGGTTGGAGATACTTATGTCAAAACATAAAGTTTCGGGTTCACACAGGAACAGCGTGGTATTGGGTGGCACCTCCACTTCTGGTGGCTCATTTATAACCACCTCCACCATTAAGGTATCCTCATCTATGGCTCCGTATCTGTCGGTAGCCCGGAATACGAACTCAACAGTGGTATCCTCAGAGGGGAACCATACCAAAGTACAACATAAGGGGGAAATCCCGTTACCTGCGGTAAAACTTCCTGGTCCGGATATTTTCTCTATATTTAGAGTGTCGTCCAAATCAGAATCAGTGGCACACACCTGGAAGCTAATGGAATCGCTGGGACAGAGAAAGTAGCTTGTATCATCAGGAACCTGCAGTTGGGGGGGAGTGTTGACCTGCCAGACCCCATTTGTGGAGAATTGAATCCCGTTCCCCTCATAAGCAAACGTTCCGGAATACCTTTCACCATAATCCTCCGCCAGATCACAGGAATAGGAATCAGTTGAATCTATTAATCCATTACCGTTATATGATCGCAGGGTATCCGAATACTTTACGAAAATGGTGATGTTAGGATCGCCAGCAGGATCTGATCCGGCCTGAGATTGGTAGGGATCGCTGATCCCCGGGAAAAAATCGGAATATGCGGGCACGCCGGATAAAGGAGTCATACTGCCCCCAAGAAATACCTGGTCCGCATCAAGGTCTCCATTATGCCCAGAGGACCAGAAGTTGAAGTCCACTGCATTACCTGCGATAATTATCCTCATGAAATCATCTGGATCTCCGGCTTCCTCTTTCCATTCCCGGGTGGTCACGTCCCACCATATCTCGTAGAGATTCTCTCCCCAGGGTTTCCAGCCCCAGCGGTCATTCTGTAGCAGGCATTTTGAACAGGTCGAAAGGAAATCTGATGGTTCACCTTCAGTGTAATCCTCAGTTACCAGCTCAAACTCCTCAGCAAAGACATTTACATTGGGGGTGGGGGGCTGATTCATCACAACCAAAATACAGCAGTGAAACTGCTCCAGGGAGTTACCCAGGGAATAGATGTGATTTGCAAAATTCCACATCCCCTGATCATACCACACGTAAATACCTCCGTATTCAGGAGGTGGTAGCGGTATTGAGGGCACACCATCAAAATAGGATGTGTCAACCTGAGTATAGTTGGGAGGAGGGCCAGGAGGGATATTGGTAGGCGGGAAATAAAAAGATTGAGCTGCCCCCACCAGCACCAGAAACAAGCAAATCACCATAAGAAACCCGATATAGACTTTCTTCATTTTTTTCTCCTTGGTTAAGGGTTTCACAGGTTACAGTTTACCTTTTTTCATCTAAAGGTGAAAGCAACATAGATGCCGATACTTACACTTTGTAACTTGTTGAATGACAATGTGATCAATTCTCCGTTCTCCACAACCTGTGCAACCATCTATACCTTATGTGAATATCCTTTCACACAATATACTTTGATTATATAATTGCCTGAAAACGTGTTCAGAGACTGAACAGGGATACCAACAAAAAAGCTCTCTTCCTGTGAAAGAAGAGAGCTTTGCTGGATTTAAAGTTTTATTGAAGGTTTTATTTAAGCAATATCATTTTCCTCACACTGACAAAATCAGAGGCATTAAGCTTATAGAAGTAGATACCTGAGGCGACCGGACGACCATCAATGCTTGTACCGTCCCAGTATATTGTATGTTGGCCCTTCCCCATTCTCCGATCAGCCAGCGTATTAACCAGCTGACCTGACAAGTTGTAGATTTTCAGACTCAGGTGGCATTCGTAAGGGATTTCAAAACTCAGGCTTGTCTTCTGGTTAAAGGGATTGGGGTAATTCTGTCCCAGGATGAAGCCGGAGACATCTATTGAGGAAGTTTCAGGAACATCCACAGTTTTTAGTGTCACCTTGACCGAATCCCATCCCCAGGCTCCTAAAAAGTCCTGGAGATTAAGATCAATCCAGTAGACACCATCTGAGCAACCCTCAGTGTAGAAAGTAACCTTCCACTCTCCTGAAGGTGTCCCTGAGGGTGTGAGTCTCTCTGTTGAGGTGCTCCCGCAGGAAACTGGCAGAACATTAACTACGAAGGTGTCCAGGATTATATCATTATCCGGGTCAGCTGCGGTAAATGTCAATACCAGAGTATCAATAAGAGTGCCTATAATCTCTCCTGGAGCAGTGACCACCGGCGGATTGTTATAAGAAGTCTGGGAACGGATAATAACCATAATGGTATCATATCTCACCTTACTGGTACAGGTTAGAGAGGTATCGCGAAGATCTACTATCATTGTGAAAACACTATCCCCACAGCCGGTATCGCTGAAACTAACCTCCCACTGGCCTGAAGACTCTCCACTGCCCGATATTCTTGTCACATAATATTCACCGCAGTCCGGTGCTAATGTTACCCCCGCGCTATCGATTATGATATGGCTTTCAGGATCCGTTGCTGTGAAGGTATCGAATTTTGCGCTATTCTCGATTACCCAGAGGGTTTCCGGTGCAAAAATCAACGGGGGGTCATTTATATCTACGGTTAAGTTGAAGGTGTCACGATCCGTTTCTCCGCAGGGATCGATGATCTCGAATATAAACCTATAAGTCGAGTCATTAGCCGCAGGCGTAAAGCAATGATTTCTCACAATACTGTCCGGCGAGACCCCGGTATCCGGGTCAAAGGTTCCTGACCCTTCTATCATGTCCACGACAAAAGTATCTCCCGAATCAGGATCAAAGGCAATTAGACTATCAAAGCATATCTCCTGTGGATCGCAAAGGAAGGTATCTATATCGGCTGGAAGAGTTACCACCGGAGGCTGATTTACGTTTACAGTGGCATAGAATGTATCCTGACGTGTGGAGTCGCAGGAATCGGTCACCTTGAAGATCAACTCATATGTTGAATCATTCGACTCCGGATCAAAACAGATGCTATCGGATATGGGTGATAGACCTGTATCCGGGACAAATGATCCAGGTCCGGAGACCATCTCAAGAATCAGAGTGTCGTCTGTATCTCCATCTGTAGCTTCGAGGTATTTAATACACAAATTCGATCCAGGAGGCAAACAGGTGTCCACATCTAAGGGAACGCTCAAGGAAGGCGGCTCCTCCATATCCACGGAAACATAAAAGGTATCCTCATCAGAAAGTCCAGTGGAGTCAGTTACCAGGAATATTAACCTGTATGTTGAGTCCTTGTTAGCTGGAGTGAAGCAGTGACTGGTCACAATGGAATCCGGACCCACTCCGGTGTCCGGATCGAATACCCCCGGACCCTCCAACATCTCCAGAATAATAGTATCCCCGGTATCCGGATCGGTGGCGATGATACTATCAATACAAAGCGATTGAACATCGCACAGGAAAGTATCCACATCATCCGGAACCGTAAGGTAAGGATATCCACTTATATTAACTGTTACATGAAAAGTGTCGTAAACCTCTGCCGGGCATTGATCGCTGAGTTTGAACACAAACATATAGGTGGAATCGACGTTTTCCGGCATGAAGCAAATAGTGTCTTCGAGAGTATCAGGCATGGTTGCGCTATTGGGATCGAAAGTTCCCGGACCTTCTATTTTTTCAAGGGTAATAAGGTCACCGTCGTCTTCATCAGTGGCCCAAATCCCAGGTATACATAGAAGCTGAGGGGTAACCAGAGCGGTATCTACATCAGTAGGTAGCGTATCAACAGGAAAATGGTTCAGGTTTCTGGCCGCTATGATGAAGGTGTCGGGCTTGAAGAATGGCTTATAGCCCACGGAGTTATCATTCACAAATTCGAGGTCCCCCGTGGGATCATAATAC
>JBARPA010000194.1:0-7426 GCA_049642665.1 Candidatus Zixiibacteriota bacterium | reverse complement strand
CTGATGATAGAGGATGGACGCAGAGCTTATGGGGGAGAGCACCCGGCTAATCTGGGTGCGGTTTTAGCTTTTGGGATCGGCTGGGATTTTCATATTCCTGCTTTCATTGTGGACCCGCCATCCGTGGATGAGTTCGTGGATATCTCCAGATATACCGGACTGCCTGAAATACCCAGAAAAAGCATTTTTCACGCTCTTAATATCAAGGCAACGGCCAGGCTGGCTGCTGAGGAACTGGGCAAGACAATAGACCAGGTGAACCTAATAGTAGCTCACCTGGGTGGGGGGATAACTGTGGCTGCTTTAAAAAAAGGGAAAACCATCGATGCCAATAACGCTTTACAGTCAGGTCCTTTCACGCCCGAAAGGTCGGGCACCTTACCTATGCTGGAGTTTGCTGAATGGTGCTTTCTGGAAGATACTAACCTGGAGCAAATAAAGAAAAGAATGATCGGAGGAGGAGGGCTGGTAGCTTACCTGGGCACCAATGATTGTGAAGAGGTGGAAAAAAGAATCGAAGCCGGTGATAAAAAAGCAAAAATTGTATACGAGGCAATGATATATCAGATAGGCTGCGAGATCGGGGCAAGAGCAGTGGCCTTAAAAGGGCAAATTGATGCCATCGTCCTTACAGGTGGTTTAGCAAATTCAGAATATATAATAGGCAGACTGAAGGAATGGATCGGATTTTTAGGCAAACTTATGATCTACCCTGGTGAGGATGAAATGAAAGCGTTAGCCTTAGGGGGCTTGAGGGTTTTAAGAGGGGAGGAAGAAGCTAAAACCTACCCGGAATCTGTAAAATCTGAAACAGATTAAATAATTTCTTTAATTCGCTTTTCCAGAACCTAACTTAAGTTAGGTTCTGGTATTATCCTTTTTCATTCCAGTTGATTATTTACATATCAGCATTTTGGCTGGTGGTGGAATTGTGGTCAAGACTTTTTTCGGGTATTTCCAACATCCCTCAGGTAAGGTAGGACAGACATTCCTGTCTGTCCTGGACAGGTTGTTCGTACTTTAGGCAGAAAAGCCTGTCCCACCATAATTTTGGAACTCTAAAGAGTTCCTCTACATCAAACCAATCTGTTCCATCTGTTGGGAATATGCATCAAAAATCCCGCCCCGAATTAAATCGGGGCGGGATATATCTCCGAATCAGTAAACCGCATTTATGGAGCGCCCAGATATCTCCATGTCGAATCGCTAAAAAGACTCGGTCTGGAGAACAGGAACTCATAGGTTTCATCGAAGAACCGATTCTTGTCGATGGGTGGTATTCCGTTACCTCTGAGTATGTAACCCACCATATAAACTATATCAGCGATACTGGTCTCTCCATCGCAGTTCACATCACCCTGATCGACGAATGGCTTAGGAGAGTTACTATTCTTAAACAGATAGTTGATCAAGTAGATTATGTCAGCTACGTCGAGAATTCCTGGTGAGCCAGCACCAGTTTTAAAGTCACCCACGTCTCCTCTGTAGAAACCAGCTGCTCTCAGGAGCCGATAGAGTTTGTGCCTGTAGGCATCATAGTCGGTGGATGGAATTTGCCAATCATACCAGATCAGATACTCCTGCAGAACTTTATTCGAGGATTCAAGATCGAATTTCTCAGAGCTCATCAGGTAAGCATAATCGTAATAATCAGTGTTTTCTGCTATCTTATCTGGTAAATTCCAGAAGTTCTGATTCATAACAGAATCCAGATCATCATAAGGACCACCAGGCACATAGTCATAGAAGTAGGTGTACTGATCACCTATATCCACGGTCGGGACGGTCTTACCTACAGAGGTAGGTGCCAGAGTTACGTAAACAACCAGGTCCTCCCTGGTGGAGTCGTAAGCCCACATGGTATTGGTCAATGAGTCTCCACCACCAAATGAGGGATTGTCAGAGACATAGTCAGCGCGGTTCACATCCAGGTCTATGAAGATAGCCCATTCCAGATCGGTTAGGGTTTCCTCACCGGTGTTATGAATCACGTACTTCTTAATAATCACATCACCCAGAGGATGATCCTGATACACTCCTTCATATGGATCCAGACCGATGGCCAGCATCTCAACATCTAAAGGCAGCTCATGCGCTGGAACATTGTGATAGTAGCTGGCTTCGCACTTATCAATTATCACTGAGTCGTAATACCCCCAGTTGCACTCCAGACCACCATACGGGTAGAATCTAATTTCCTCATCAACAGCGGTAACACTGAAAGCCAGATCATCACCATCTGTTCCGAGTATCACGGTTCCCTGGAATCCGTCATTGCGCGTATCAGGATAATACTGCCAGGTGAAGACGTCAAGACCCTCTTCACCATAATTGGATGTCAGCAACCAGATATTCCAGGATTCGATATCGTCTGAGACAAATGGTCTTTTCGGGCAGATCACAACGGCATACTCAATCTCCGCCACTACAGGATACGGAGGCTCAGGGTTATCTGAGCGGAAAGACTCAAGCTCTGGAGTGAAGTTCTGACCGAAGAAGTTCATCCAGATAGGCTCAGGTTCATTTCCATACTGAGGTAAGGCAAGAATTCCACCCGGGCTGGGTGATTCAAGCAATACCTGGTAGTAATCGTGGGAAACGTTGCCCGCATCATAGTGACAGAACGGATCGCAGAATGGCTCGGTGTGAGGAATGTAATAGCCAAAGCCAGAACTGTCACCATACCAGCCATAATCACATACGGCATTCAATGCCGGATCACTGATGGAAAGCAGGAAAAACTCCCAGTTAACGCCAGAGCAGGTGACATAATGTCCACCCAGACGATACCACTGCATCTCTGTCTCGTCATAATACCAGAACCCTATCAAAAGGATCACATCCTGGGACAGCCTGACCTGATACTCGATATCCTCAAAGTGGGGTTGGAATATAGTTGTTTCAGTTAAAGAAAACAAATAAGTATTATTCTGATCGTTGATGCACTGCTGAAGATCATAGACATCCGTTCCATAAGCTGGATCAGTATCCATGCAAGCTGCCAGTTCCTGAATCAGCTGCAGCGGGACCGAAGGATCCCAGGCATCATACCAGTTTCTGATGGAATACCAGGGAAATCCTCCGGCAAAGCACCACCACAAACAATTGGCTAAGGCAGTTGGGCCGCAATAGGCAGTACCGCCATTGGCGAAAGCAGTATCGTACTGGTTGAAATCGGGCATCCCATCCGGAGCATAGGCGGTTATTTCTCCTTGTTCAGTAGTGTCAAAATAAGATGCCTTGTGATGCCACAGGCTCTCCAGCTCGCAATCGTTTTGATCCCGGGTCAAAACCTGAGCAAAAAGCCTTATATTCCCACCTTTGATGTCTGCTATGTCATAGTAGCCGCCAATCAGATCATTGGCATAATAACCCTGGTTGCGGACACCTGCTATATCAAATGTACCGTTGAGCCAGAACGGGTATCTGGTGGTATCCGGACCACATCGCTCCGGATCGGGGCCATCCTGAAAGTCATCCGAATTCAAAAGCCAGAAACGGGCAAAGAAGGGAACATGGTAGCAGGGACGCTCTAACTCCGGAATGCCGCCAAAAACGTAGTAGATACCAGCCTCCGGTAAATAGACGGTAACCGGTCCGCTGGACCAGTCAGGTGCCGAATAGTAGGGGAAGGGATATCCCCAGTAAATCGATCCGTAGTCCCAGGTCACTGCAAACTCCACATCCAAACTGCAGGGTGCTGGTGTGTGAATGAAGAACTGAACACCAGTAGGCTGGATAGGATATATGGGATAACCGCATTGACTACATTCCGGACAAAGTTGCGGATCCTGTAATTGCCAGTACTCCGCTGTTCCCACGCAGTTCATGTACGGATCAAAATAATCCGGCCAGGGATCCCAGTAACCCCAAGGCCAATTATGAACCCAGATCACACATTCGGTCAAAGACCACTCATCTAAAATGCCCGCCGGAGTAGCTATTTTGATTACCTCCATATCAGAACAATCTGATTTCGGTTGTTCCTCAGGAAGAGTATAAATCTTACCTGCTTTTTCCATAGCAGTTTTCAAATCCTCAACTGTCTTGGGCTTATCAGTATCTGCCAGGGTGCCGCTGCGGATTCTTTCCACCACAGGGACAGCTGGTTCAACCCGCTCGACCTTTCCTCTGGCAATTACTCTGAACTTCTTACCTTCCTTGTTTATATGTTTGGCATATACCAGTGTAAGGCCAACCAATAGAACAAAAAAAGCCAGGAGGATTATCAATAACGTTTTTTTCATTTTTTCCTCCCTGGAAATTGGTTATCCTTAAAAGGTTTAAGATATTCATAGAGTTTGCTGGTTTTACAGTAATTCTCAGAAAAGAGAAGTTGAATATATAAGATATTTAACATTAGCAACTTTCTGCTGTAAGCCAATCGAATATTACCTTAATTTTTATACCCTCTTTATATAATTTAATTGAATATTTCCATTTGTCAAGTAAAATTTATACTCAACAGTTTTTAACTTGTTGAGACATTGGGGATTACATCTGAGGAGCTTGATCTCCAACAATAGGGAAGGCTCAGACGGGATATAAATCCTGCTTTAGTGCTAATTGAGTTATTTGGTTTAGTAGTTTTTTCTTGACTTTATAACACTTTTTTTATATTGTTAAAAGTTTCACAAGCTCGTGTTTGACAATGAAAAAGATGAAAGTGAGGTGACATAATGGCTGGAATAGTAGGTTACGGAGCTTATATCCCCAGAAACAGAATTAAGGTGGAAGAGATTGCTAAGATCTGGGGTCATGACGCTCCTTCATATAAAAAAGGGCTAATGCTGGAAGAAAAATCTGTTCCCTCTCCGGATCAGGATACCATTACTATGTCGGTGGAAGCAAGTCATTACGCTCTTAAAAGGTCAGGCATCGATCCCAAGAAAATCGGTGCGGTTTACGTGGGCTCTGAATCCCACCCCTATGCAGTGAAGCCCTCTGGAACGGTTCTGGCTGAGGCTATTAATGCTACCCCGGAGGTTCACTGCGCTGATTTCGAGTTTGCCTGCAAGGCTGGTTCGGAGGCTATGTTTGTGTGTCTCGGCTTGGTCCAGGGTGGTATGATCGAGTATGGTTTGGCTGTGGGCGCTGATACATCGCAGGGTGCTCCGGGCGATGCTCTGGAATATTCCACTGCGGCTGGTGCTGCTGCCTTTATCTTCGGAAAAGATAACGTTTTGGCAGAGGTGGAACATACCTATGCTTTCATGACTGATACACCTGATTTCTGGCGCCGGGAATACGAGCATTATCCCCGGCATGCTGGTAGGTACACAGGCGAGCCAGCATATTTCAAGCATATCACTGGCTGCGGCAAAGGTCTCCTGGAGAAATCGGGCATGAAGCCTTCTGATTTCGCTTTTGTGGTTTTCCACCAGCCCAATGGTAAGTTTCCAATGAGGGTGGGTAAGATGCTGGGCTTTGACAAAAAGCAGATCGAAACCGGGTGGCTTTGCCCCAAACTTGGGAATACCTATTCCGGTTCATCTCCCATGGGATTGACCGCAATTCTGGACGTTGCCAAGCCAGGAGATAAGATATTTATGGTTTCCTACGGGTCTGGTGCCGGGTCGGATGGTTTCATCTTCAAGATAACCGAACAGATGAAAAAGGTGCAGGATGTGGCTCCCAAAACCAGGTATATGCTGGATAATAATAAAAGATATTTAGATTACGGCACCTATGCCAAATTCAGAGGCAAAATCAGAAAAGCTGATTAGGAGGACAAGGTGAGAGATGTAGCTATAATCGGAGTGGGAATGACCAAGTGGGGGGAATTATGGGAAAAGCCTTTGAGAGATATCTTTGTTGAAACTGCTCTTCTGGCGATAGAGGATGCCGGTGTGGATCATATCGATTCGATGTATGTGGGCTGTATGTCCAGCGGGCTTTTTGTGGGACAGGAGCACCTGGCCTCGCTTCTGACTGATTATCTAGGTACCAGACATATACCCGCTACCAGGGTCGAATCGGCCTGTGCCTCCGGAGGTCTGGCTGTTAGAATGGGATTTATTGAGGTAGCCTCAGGTATGAGCGATGTAGTTCTGGTGAGCGGTATAGAGAAGATGACCGACGTGACCACAGACGGTGCCACCTTTGCCCTGGCCACTGCTGCTGATCAGGAATATGAGGTCTATCACGGCATAACCTTTCCCGGACTCTATGCCATGATGGCTAAAGCCCATATGCATAAGTATGGAACCACCAGGGAACAGATAGCCCAGGTGGCAGTTAAGAATCATCAGCACGGCTCGATGAATCCTCTGGCCCAGTTTCCCCAGAAGATAACGATTGAGAACGTACTCAATTCGGTTCTAATTGCAGACCCATTGAGGATTCTGGACTGCTCCCCCATTACCGATGGGGCAGCAGCAGCCATTTTAGTCCCATTAGAACTTGCCAAACAGATTTCCAAGAAGCCTCTGGTGAAAATAATCGGATCAGGGCACGCAACGGATACCATTGCTCTACATAGTAGAGATTCCTTAACCGAGATTAAGGCGACGGAATTAGCCGGACAAAGGGCTTACAAGATGGCTGGCAAGAAACCTGAGGATATTGATTTAGTTGAAGTGCACGACTGTTTCACCATAGCCGAGCTCTGCGTTATCGAGGCTTTAGGATTTGTGGAAAAAGGTAAAAGTGGAAAGGCAACTGAGGATGGAATAACCGCCTTAGGTGGTAAGATTCCGGTTAATACCAGCGGAGGTTTGAAATCCAAAGGTCATCCGGTGGGCGCAACTGGCGTTGCTCAAGTGGTGGAAATTGTCAAACAGCTCAGAGGTGAGGCAGATAAACGTCAGGTCAAAGATGCTAAGGTTGGTCTAACCCAGAACATGGGTGGATCTGGCGGTTCCACTTTAGTTCACATAATGGAGGTGGTATAATGTCATCCCCGAGATACTGGAGAGAGATACCCCAGAGGTATAGATTCGAAGGAGCAAAATGCAAGGGATGTGGAAAGGTATTCTTTCCACCCAGGTTGATTTGCCCGGAATGCCAATCAAAGGAATTCGAGCATATTCAACTGAAAAAAGAAGGGAAAGTTCTGACCTATACCATAATCAGAGTTCCTCCCTCACAGTTTACCGATCAGGCTCCTTATGCCATGGGTGTGGTTGAATTTGCTGATGGAGTAAAACTTCTCACTCAAATAGCAGACTGCGATCTGGAGAAGATCGATATAGGGATGAAGGTTAGAGTCGAGTTTCGGAAGATTTACGAGGAAGGACACGCAGGCATAATCTGTTATGGTTACAAGTGCGTCCCAGCCTAGAAGTATAGAGTTAAGAGTTGAGAGTAAAGAGTAAATAGCAAACAGAAAACGGTAAACATTCAACAGAAAACAGCAGGTAAATAATGTTCAGGATTGAATCGAAAGTAGATACTAAGTCCTCTGATTTCAAGGAAAACCAGGCTG
>JBARPA010000193.1:0-13775 GCA_049642665.1 Candidatus Zixiibacteriota bacterium | reverse complement strand
GATAAAAGTAGAGGAGGATGATCTCTTCGGGAGCCAGAAAGTAAATCAGAAAATTAAGACAAAGCTCCAGGAATTGAACCTTCTATCTCTTAATCTGAATACATTCACCTCAGTCCCAATAATCACGGAAGGTGTAACTCATGGTATGGTATGCGTGGGCAATTTCATGGATAAACCCCTTTCACAGGAGGAGGTCAATATTATTTCGATCATCGCCTCTCAGGCTTCCTCCATCTATGAGCGGCAAAGAGCCATCATGAATTCCACCCAGCTTATAACCATGGGAAAGATGATATCCGAGATCTCACACGATCTAAAAAAACCCCTGACTAATATCAAAGGGACTTTACAGATTCTCAAGGAGAAAAGTTCTGAAGATAACGTGAGAAAATTGTTTAAAGCAGCTGAAGAGGAGATCCACATATTAACTGAGCTGGTCAAGGAGATGGTTAACTTCTCCGATCCCAATAAATACCGTCATCAGAAAAAGAACATTCTCGCCATAGTGGAGAAAGCAATCAAGATGGTTAAGGCGGATCTGTCAAGGAACAATATAAATCTGAAAACCAGATTCCTCGAGGATCTTCCTCTGGTTTTTATAAATGAAAATCAAATTCTGGACCTTTTATTAAATGTAATCTTAAATGCCATTGAAAGCATGCCTTATGGAGGAGATCTGGAAGTAAACATAGATATTTACTACAATCCTCAGAAAGAAGATGAGTTTTTGAGAATAGAAATAATGGATACTGGCGTTGGGATTTCCGAGGAGAACTTAGACAGGATTTTCGATCGTTATTTCACCACAAAATCTGAGGGGACTGGTCTGGGCCTGGCTATCGTTGACAGGATCATAAAGGCTCACAATGGTTTTGTGGAGGTCAAAAGCGAAAAAGACAAGGGCACCGCCTTTCGAATAAATCTTCCTCTGGAGGGTCAGCTCTCCGAGGTATGTTTAGCCGACGGGAGTTACCCATAAGAAATTTAAAATTTTGCCGATAATAAAAACACAATGGAAAAAGACAAGCTTAAGCTTTTAATAATCGATGATGACCCCAAAGTCTCCTGGGTCCTTTCCGAGGGACTTAAGGAGAACTACCAGATTCTCTCAGCCAGAAATGGCAAGGAAGGTCTGCAGATGGTCTCCGAATCCAGACCGGATCTGGTCCTACTGGATATAAAGATGCCGGGAATGGACGGGCTGGAGGTCCTGGATAAAATAAAACACAAAGATAAACTCCTAAATGTGATAATGCTTTCCGGTCACGGTGAGACCGAGAATGTAGTAGAATCAATAAAAAGAGGAGCTGCGCAGTTCGTCACCAAGCCCTTCGACGTCAAGGAAGTTGAGATTCAGATAGAGAAGGTCCTGGAAAAAAACAAACTCGAAGAAAAGATTCAGCATTTAGAGTCCGAACTTAAATCCAGAACTGTTTCCCAGGACTTGGTGGGCGATAGTTTCAAGATACAAGAGGTGAAATCCTTGATCGAACAGGTAGCCGACTCAGAGCTGACCGTTCTGATCAGAGGTGAATCAGGAACCGGAAAGGAAATAGCTGCCCGGATGTTGCATTCATTTTCCTCCAGAAGAAATGAGCCCTTCATTAAGGTAAATTGTGCTGCCCTGCCCCGGGACCTTTTAGAGGCGGAGCTTTTCGGGTATGAGAAGGGAGCCTTCACCGGAGCCCATAAGACCAAACCCGGAAGATTCGAGATAGCCAACAAGGGAACCATCTTTCTGGATGAGATAGGCGATCTTCCGTTAGAGCTCCAATCCAAGCTTTTGCAGGTTTTAGAACAGCACGAGTTCATGAGAGTAGGAGGCGTAAAGACCATAAAAGTGGACGTGAGAATCGTCTGCGCTACCAACAGGGACCTGGAAAAGGCTCTCAAAGAAAAAAACCTAAGAGATGATCTCTACTATAGGCTCAATGAGATAAGCATCAATTTACCGCCTTTGCGAGAAAAAAAAGAGGACATCCCCCTTCTGATCGAACATTTTCTCAAAAGATACAACAACCTCTATAATAAGAATTTTAACAAGCTTTCAACTAATGCTTTAAGGATTCTGGAAAGAAATGACTGGCCAGGTAACGTTCGGCAGCTGGAGAACCTGATAAAACAGATAGTGGTCAGAGAAAACGAAAACATGATCTACGAGATACTCAAAGAACAGCCCTCATTTACCCCGGAAGTGGAAGTTAAGGAACAAACCCCCTCTCCATCCGTTGAAGAAACATATTCCTTGAAAAAAAGGGTAGGCGAAGCCATTGCCAGCGAGGAGAGAAGGCTGATAGCTCAAGTTCTGAATAAAACCAACTGGAACAGGAGAAAGGCAGCTGAGATTTTAAAGATCAGCTACCGTTCTTTACTTTATAAAATAAAGGAGTATGCATTAGACCAGTAGGTTTCTAATGTAACCTGTTGCCATATATATGAATAGCATTTCACATCTATTGTAAATAGATCGAAAAGGCTCTTTTACAAAAAAATAATAAACTAAAAAGTCTCGGATGAAAAAGGCTAACTCTTTGGGATACATTTGAATATAAAAGGACTAAAAATAACGAAAAAAGGAAGGTATCTTTTAATAAATGGTATGATCTTTGCAATAATATCAAATGAAAAGAAACTCGATTCGGAAGGACAAAACAAAAAATACGATGTATTAATAAGATTTGCCCCGGACAACTTTGAACCATTGAACCAATAAACTGTTGAACCATTAAACTTTTAAACCGTTAAACAAAGAATTTATATAAGCTGATCTCTAAGATGAAACTAACATTAAGGGTAAATAACTCAGGAAAGGAACTCTACCGACTCCACCAGATTTTTGGCTTAAGGGCAAAGGAGGAGTTAAAAAGAGCGGAAAGATACTCAGATTTTCTGTCCCTGATTGTGATTGACATAACCAGCTTAATCAAGTTCGCCAGAAAATATGGTGTGAAAAATTACGATTTTCCCAGGGAGCTTCTGGATTCTTTGGAAAAGACAATAATAAAATCCGTAAGGGAAACCGACATAGTCTCCGGAATCGAGCAAAACAAATTAGGCTTACTTTTGTTTGAGACCCCACTTGATGGAGCAAACTGCCTTACAAAAAGATTGGGCGAAAAGATCAAGGATTTTGTAACCGGTTCAGTCAGAACTCCTCAAACCTGGCAGGTTCCTATGGAGGTAGCTTCCTTTCCTGAGAAAGAGAACTCAGAGGAAACCTTCTTATCCTTTCTCCGAAACCATTTCCCCTGATTATAATATCATACCCCCCCCATTTGTTTTTCAATCATTGGAGTGTAAACCTTCAGCTTCACTAAAGCTTAACTTATCACAAAAATCTGAATTATATAAATAAGAGTTGATTAGGACAAGGTATCCTGACCTTGTCCATACAATTCTAGGTCTTGATATTTCCTGTTGGTTGAGGAATTGCCGTCAAGATTCCACATAAGCGTGGGAATTCCTCAATCGGAGGATTGGTGGCGGAAATCCAATTCCACCACTAACGAAATTGAGCTGAAAAACATTTCGGTAACACAAGTTGTCTTCCCGCTAAAAGCGGGATTGTCACAGGTTGGGACAACCTGTGATACCTTACGACATGATTTCTCGGGCTGAGGCGGAGCTCAGCCCCTACAAAGTCGTTAGACTTGTGTATAAATCTGATATATGTTCTATAGGAGAGATGTTCTATGAAAAAATTTTTCCAGGATTCAGGATGGCATCCGGGTCAAAGGCTTTTTTAACCCTTTTCATCACATCTATCCCGGTTTTGCCCACCTCATTTTCCAGAAACTTAGCTTTGGTTATTCCGATTCCGTGCTCTCCGGATAAGGTTCCGCCCAGTTTCAAAGTCATATCGAAAAGCTCCTCCACTGCCTTCTCAGCTCGCTCCATTTTCTCCGGATTTTTTCTATCTGCCATAATGTTTACGTGCAGATTACCATCGCCTGCATGCCCGAAGGTATCAATTGGAATCTTGTACTTTTCAGAGAGCTTCTTTATCCCCGAAACCAAAGCAGGAAGCTGGCTGGGCGGGACGCAGACATCCTCATTCACCTTTGTAGGCGCTACCCTCAAAAGTGCCGCAGAGCACGATTTACGAACCTTCCAGAGATTCTCTTTGTCCGCTTTCGTGTCAGCGAATTTAAGGCTCGTGACCTTGTTTTTCTGGCAGATTTTTTCTATTTTCTCCATCTCTGGATGGACTTTTTCTTTATTTTCACCATCTACTTCTATGAGTAGAACAGGGCCACCTTTAGACACCAGATCGGTCTGCATATACTCCAGAACGCAGTCTAAAGTATCTGTGTCGATGAACTCCATGGTCGAGGGAATAATTCCTGCTGCTGTAATTTCTGAGACTACCCGAGCTGCATTCTCCATATCATCAAAGGAGGCCAGGATGGTCTCATCATAGGAAGGCTGTGGCAGAAGCCTTAAAGCTATCTTAGTAATAATGCCCAGGGTTCCTTCTGAACCAATTAAAAGAGATTCCAGATCATATCCTTTTTCATCCGGATCAAAGATGCCCGTTCTTACCAGTTCACCATCCGGAAGAACGAATTCCAATCCTAAAACATAGTTTCTGGTAACTCCGTATTTTCTTCCCTTTAATCCTCCAGCATTCTCAGCTACGTTTCCTCCCAGGGTGGACATCTTATCGCTGGAGGGATCGGGCGCATACAGAAGACCATTTTTTGCCACCTCATTTTTCAGATCCAGAGTGATCACCCCCGGCTCCACCACCACATATTTTTTATCCTGGTTAATCTCTAAGATTTTGTCCATCTGCTCCATGCTCATCACAATTCCACCCTTTATGGGTAAAGAGCCACCGGTGTACCCTGATCCCGTGCCTCGGGAGACCAGAGGGATTTTATTTTTATGAGCATATTTAACCACATCCACCACCTCCTGAGTGGTGATGGGCAAAACCACTGCCTCGGGCATGTAGGAGATGTTGGTTGCATCATAGGAATAGCAGAGCCTGTCCTCCACAGTGGTGAAAACTCTTTTATCGTCCACTATTTGTTTAAGATCAGACCGGAGTTTCTCTTTCATCTTGAACTTTCCTTCTTTTTTTCAAATAAGACGACATTTGTCCACTTTATATTTGAAGCCTAAAAAGAAGCCCGGCGAAAGGATCACCGGGCTTCCTAAAATTGAACCTTATAAGTCGTATGGAACTCCCGTCTCCTCACCCATTTGCTTCAGATTAGCCACGATTTTATCCTGCAGGGGCACGCCATTTTTCTTGTAATTATCGAATTTTTCGAATTCCTTCTCACCGTGGATGTAGACTCTGTTTTCATCTTTTGCCTTCTGGGAATCTTTTAGATTCTGGATCATCTTATCCATCGTTTCTTTAAACTCATCCACATCGATGAAGTTATCGATCTTAATTACTCCGAAAAAGTGACCCACATTAATGTACTTCTCTCCTCCGGCTTTAGCCTTGACAAAGGGGCCGAACTTAGCACCGGAGAGAACGCCGGATAGGATATCGACCATCAAAGACATCCCGTATCCTTTATGACCGGACAGGAGCTCTCCTGCTCCGCCTAAAGGTAAGATACCTCCGCCCAGGGTCTTGGCCATGTTCTCTACTATCCTTGCGGTGTCGGTTGAAGGAACGCCATGTTCGTCCACAGCCCAACCTGCGGGAACTGGCTTGTTCTCCCTTTCATAGACCTCGAATTTTCCCCGAGGCACAACCGATGTAGCCATGTCCAGAACAAAGGGGCGCTCCTGGGCACAGGGGGCAGCAATTGATATGGGGTTGGTTCCTATTAACATATCCTTGGAGAAGGTTGGAACCACCAGGGGAGCTGAGTTGGTCATGGAAATGCCGATCAGATTCCCCTGCTCCAGAGCCATCATGGAATAGTATCCGGCTATTCCGTAATGGTTGCTGTGAGCCACCGTCACAAATCCCAATCCCGTATCCTCTGCTTTTTGAATGGCCAGTTTCATCCCGAAATAACCAGCCGGCTGGCCTAAGCCATTATTAGCATTAATTGCCGCAGTGGAAGGGGTTTCCTTCTCAACTGTAGGCTTGGCATCAGGTATCATCAAGCCATTCTTTATGCCGTCGTAATACCTTTTAAGCCGGGCCACACCGTGTGATGGAATACCTCTGAGATCTGAAGCCACCAGAACATCGGCTGTGATATCAGAGTCTTCTTTCGAAATCCCCAATTTCTGAAAAATCTGCGAGGTGAAGTTTTTTAGTTCTTCGTCATTAACTACAGCACCGGGCATAGTTTAACTCCTTTTTTTGATTTTTTGTTTTCAGCTGTACTTTCTCAAACAGGGGTAGATTAACCCTCCCTGAGGCATAACATAGGATTTGAAATCCTCGCCGTGCTTGGCTTTTATTTTCTCGATGGCGTCATCTAAAGATTCAGCATATCCGAAAAACCTTTGCTCCAGCGTATCTCTATCCATTTTGGAGATAACAAGAACGTTAAACTCCTTCAGAACTCTTGAGTTTATGACCGCAGTATGACCCCCCACTACGATATCCTTTTCCGGGGTATTGAGAAGTTGATCCAGGGAATCAGCTTTAAGAAGCCAGTTATCAAAAGTATCCGATCCAATTCCCTCCCTGGCTTCAGTTATCAGGACAATGGTTCCTTTTGGTTTAACCACCTGGCGGGCGTTGTTCATAGTCTTCATTGTCTGGTACAGGTTAACGTCCTTAGGGTAGCCGCCAGCACAGGCAAAGACCGCATCAGCCGGTTCATCCACCACCACCTTATATAGATTATTGCAAGCCTCCACACCCTTAAGAAAAGCCTGCTCCAGATCTCCAGTTACGATATTTACTATCTCCTTTTTATCATTGATCACTACGTTCAAAAGGAAGTCCACGCCAGCCCTTCTGGCAGCTTCGCCCATTTCCTCGGATATGGGGCTTCCCTTGATTTTAGCCAGTCCCACACCCGGCCTGAGAACCATAGCATGACTTCTTCTTATGGTCTCCCGGGCAACCACGCCCGGCAGTATGCCTTTTCTTCCACCGGAATATCCACCAAAATAGTGGGTGGTAATAAGACCGGTCATAACCACCACATCAGATTCTGGGACGAGTTTGTTTATCATAAGCTCATTTCCGGTTGAAAGCTTACCTAAAGAGACGCAGTCTTTATCACATTCATGAGAAATCACCTCATAATTATCCACAATCTCATCCCCAAAATTATCCCGATTTTCTTTGTCTGTGTGGGGCCTGTGAGCGCCCGTTCCCACCAGGAATTTTATATCCTCGTCTTTGATACCAGCTTTATTGAGCTCATCGATTATGGGTAAAAGCAGATTGAAGTTTTCCCCTTTATAAGGAGTTCCTCGGGTGAAATCTGAGACTATAATAACAGCACTTTTTTTACCCTTTGCAATCTCTGATAATTTCTTTGAAGCAATTGGATTTATCAAAGCATCCACACAGGCTTTTTGCACATCCGCAATTCCAGGAACTTTTTCCAGCTCCAGAACTTTAAGCAGATTCCTATCAGGTAAATTTAACTCAATGTGGGAGTCACCATATTTCAAGTCAATCTTCATCTTATTTCCTTTAAGAGCATCTAAATTTACACACGTAATTATAATTGACCAGTTTCAAAAAAGCAAGCGATTTTGTGAAATTTTTAACAAAGTCGACTTTTGTCACTTAAAGCTAATCAGTTAAATAATTATTCATCAAACGATTTTTTCTCACATTAAAGAAAAAAAAGGCGGTTTTTCAACCGCCCTGAAAAAGAATAACTTGAAGAAATCTTTGCTTAAGGACCACAGGGTGGTGGGCCACCGTGGAAAAGATAATTGACCGTGTAAACTACATCTGAGATGGTAACCTCACCGTCACAATTCACGTCCCCCACATATTTCGGTGAGAACTCGGGCAAAAGCATTCTGCCAGGAGGATCACCCGCTTCATAGTCTGGCTTGGAGATTAAAAGCATAGTATGTTCAGGTGGGTAATAGGTGGCGGTTATCTCTGTGGGAGTTCCCAGGCTAAGCACTTCGAAGTCTATTTTGGCAATCGCCCCTTCGCTACCAGAGGGAATTATAAGAGAATCAGTAGATATACCTGGATATGCATAGATTAAGACTTTTTTGTTGTCCTCATCGATTTTATACCCGTGGTCTTCATCTGCCAGCAGCGTTCCCAGAAAAGATATATAATCGCATCGCAGTTCCACCTGCCCCGGAAGATTTTGATACGAGAGGGGAATAACCAAACCATATAAGTCCGGTTGATCAATCGTGTTTATTTTTACTTCCATAGTAACGATCTGTCCAGGCGCATCAATCACCCAACCTGTTGTGATTTTAATTCCACTGGGCACAACCAGGTCTGTGCCGACGGGTGGAAATAGATACGGAGTGCCATGTATCATATAATCTACTAAATGTATCACATCGCCAAGATTTATGCCCGGACAATTATCCACATCAGCGTCATTTCTCACCCAAGGTGGTGGTCCATCTGAGAAAAGATATTGCAAGAACATTACTACATCAGAGACTTCTGCTGCTATCTCATTTCCGTTTATATCCCCTAAAATGCCATGTGCTGGTGTAGCTGAAAACAAGGATAGAAACAAAAAAGCACCGACCAGACCCACCGTTATGGATTTGTTAAATCTCATTTTTCTCACCTCCTCTGCTGAATAAAGTTTAACTGCCTTTCAAGGTATTTTGCATAAATAAGCCAAAGTAAAATCTTAAGAACATTAAAACTTTTTTAAAGCAACCTACCCTGAAAGTGTCGCAGCCAAACTCCACTTTTAGAGGTTATTTCAAATTAAATATAACAATTTTCCACCTTTTGTCAAGTGAAAAATACAACTTTATTAGATTTAATATTGATAAAGTTAAAGGTGTAATAATCCTACATACTACAATGCATTAGATTAGAGGGAAATAAGCCTATCCTTTTTCACTGTTAACTGTTAACAGTGAACCGTTTACCGTTTATAGCCCATAGGCATCACAGAGGATCTCTACAGGATGTTTAACCTTTATGGGGAGTTTTTGTTGCAGGAAGGTCTCCTCGAATCTCATCATACAGCCCGGGCACCCGGAGACCAGGGTATCCACCGGTATCTTTTTTATATTCTTCAGCTTATGCTCCATTATCCCCTTGGAAACAGGGTAATACTTCAAATGAAACGATCCCCCTCCTCCACAGCATCTGTCTGCGTCTTCCATCTCGTGGAACTCCACATTGGGAAGGATTCTCAGTATGTTACGGGGTTCGGTTTTTATGCCCTGACCTCGATTCAAATGGCAGGGATCGTGATAGGTTATCTTATATTTATATCCATCAACGAAATCCTGCTTCAGCTCCACATGATTAGCCAGAAATTCAGAGATATCATATACTGGTACTTTGAACTTGCCCGCTTTAAGAAATTCGGGATATTCCTTCTTCAAAGTCAAGCCGCAGGAAGCACAGTTGGTGACTATGGCATCTATGTCCAGGTTATCAAACACCTCCAGATTCTTTTCAGCGTGTTTCACTCCGGTTTTGAAATCACCCGAGTTGTATATCGAGGTGCCACAGCAAATCTGATCCTGGGGAATAACAACCTCAATATCATTGTGAGTCAAAACCTTGATCACCGCATCGGCTATGTTAGGATAGACTAGATTTGTCCCGCATCCCACAAAATATCCTACCCTCATTTTGGGATGGTCAACTTTTACAACCTCCGGGTAGGAATCCATTACTGTGTTTTTGGCAATTTTGGGGTAGATCCTCTCTTTCCATCCTTGAGGAAAAGGTAAAAACAGCGTCAGCGGATTTTTCTCGGGCAAGATCTTGTTAGCCAGTGTGCCCAAGAAAGTTGCCCACTTAGCCACAGGCGGTAATAGCCGTCCCCGCTTTAATAGAAACCTGAAGATCAATCTTTCGAGGTAGGTAAATTTGCCCCGTTCTACAAGCTCAGATCTGGCTGCAAGGATCAGATCATCAACTCTCACCCCTGAAGGGCAGGCATCCACACACGATTTGCAGTTTAAGCATATGGAGAGCCTCTTCCGAAAGACATCGCTTAAATCGATCTTTCCATCAACTGCTGCTTCAATTAAGGCTATTCTTCCTCTGGGAGTAGCTGGCTCGTATTTGGTTTCAGCATAGATCGGACAAACCGAAAGACAGGTCCCGCATTTCAAACATTTGGTGAGTTGATCCTCGTGTTCTTTAATATACTTGTACATTTTTATTCCTTAAGCCAAAAGTTTCAGCCAATATATATTTCAAAATAATCTTTGTCAAGTCAGATTATACCCGACTATTATCGTCTTAATTATATACGAAATAAACTCTCGGTTTAGCACGATATTAGCAGAAATGCAGTGGATTGAACGGTGCTATAAGGCTAAAAATAAGGCAGTCAGAGTAACAATTGGTATTGACTTTTTAGCATTTTGGGGTTATTTTGTTTAATGACTTCAAATAGTTTCTTTGAAATTAATAATATGTTTAATCCCTAACTCCAAAGGAGAAAAAATGAATGCAAGAGAGTGTAAGATAGTGGTGTTTCTTTTTGCAATCGTACTCTTGATGGGTAGTCCCCTGGTAAACGCTGATATCAACACGCAGGAGGGAGAAATCAGTGTAACCATACCAGTGGGTTCATACCAGATAAAAGATGCTGAAAAGGGTAAAGAGATCTGGGTTGATGACTACGGGCGTCTTTTGGTACCGGGGAAACCGAACCTGCCATCAAAGATATTTGCTATGGCCATTCCGCCTGGAGCTGAAGTTATTGAAGTTACCTTTGACGTCGGTGAAGGCATAGTGCTTCCCGGAAAGTATGAAATACCTCCGGCACCTTTGCCCAGAGTGATCGGCCAGGAGGATTCTCTGATCTACGAACGGGATAAAAAGATATATGATGAAAATTACAGGTCGGTTTATGGAAACGACAATCCATATCCCACACTGGTAGGAGAGTTCGTTCGTACAGCAGGTTACAGAAAGTACAACTTAGTGGACCTGAGGATCAATCCCTTCAGTTACCGTCCCCAATCCGGTCAATTAACATATTATCCTCTGGTCACCGTTCACATAAGTTATACTTTCCCCAATGAGCTACCTCTTGGTGGGAGCATGATCGATAACCTCCCCCGTAAAGAGAAAACAGCTGAGGAAATTATCCTGAATTACGATCAAGCCAAGACCTGGTATCAAAGCCCTACCTCCCTCAGCGATAACTTTGATTTTGTAATCATCACCAAAGATTTATTGCTTGCTGCAGTAAGCCCCCTGGTGGACTGGGAGACCACAAAAGGAAGAAGCGTAAAGGTGGTTACCACCTCCTGGATTGATTCCAACTATGAGGGTTATGATCTGGCCCAGAAGATCAGGAACTTCCTGCGAGAGAAATACCCTTCCGAAGAATGGGGCATTGAGGATGTGCTTCTGGTAGGTGATTATGATAATCCGCCTATGCGCCGCACCTGGCAGGACGTGGGATATGGCAAGCCGGAGACCGATTTCTATTATGCAGAGCTTTCGCTTCCGGACAGCTTGTCCTGGGATCTCAACGGGAATCATCAGTGGGGTGAGGATTCAGATTTAGTGGATTTCTATGCCGAAGTAAACGTGGGAAGGATACCCTGGGGTACCTATTCCATTGTTTTACCCATCTCCGAGAAATCAGTTGCCTACGAACAGAACAATGACCCCTCCTTTAAGAAAAACATCCTGCTCTTAGGAGCTTTCTTCTGGGAAGACACAGACAATGCAATTCTGATGGAAACCAAGGCGGATCAACCCTGGATGGCCAGCTGGAATATGACCCGGCTGTATGAGCAGGGATATTCATCCTATCCCTCGGATTACAATCTAAGATACAGTACTGTTCTTAACGTCTGGTCATCCGGAAAGTTCGCCTTTGTGAACTGGGCCGGCCACGGATCGCCTTACTCATCACACATCATGTATACCACCGGCGAGGGTTTTGTCTCCACCACCACCTGTCCCTCTCTTAATGACGATTATCCGGCAATCGTTTTCGCCGATGCCTGCAGCAACTCAGATACGGATTACAACAACCTGGGGAAAAATATGATAAAACAAGGTGCGGTTGGCTTTCTGGGCGCCACCAAGGTGGCCTACGGACGTGGAGCCTGGAACCATCCCTATGATGGCTCCAGCCAGTCACTGGACTACTTCTTTACTACCTGTGTTACATCCGGAGATTATACCCAGGGTGAAGCTCACCAATGGGCTTTAAGAGAGATGTACACCCATGGCCTGTGGTATATGGATAAATATGAAGCCTTTGAGTGGGGCGCTCTCTGGGGTAATCCTGACCTGAAACTTGAGTGTACATACCTCTGTGGTGACTGTAATTATGATCAGGAAGTCAATATCGGAGATGTGGTTTATCTGGTCAACTACGTGCTTAAAGATGGTCCATCCCCTATCCCCGTGGGTGCCGGCGAAGTGAACTGCGATATGGATGTAAATATTACGGATGCCGTTTATCTGGTAAACTATCTTTTCAGGGATGGAACACCTCCCCAGGATCTTGATAACAACGGCACACCTGATTGTTAGTTTGTATATACCTAAAGATCTGATTAATAAAAAATGGTGAAGCTTTAGCTTCACCATTTTGATTTTGTTACCATATTCAGGGCTACATGAGTTTATTAAATGGCCAGGAAGAGGTAATCCACCCAGCCCTCAAGGTGGGCTTATTTTACTTAAGGTAAAGCAATTTTTTTGTTTGTACCTGCTCCTCAGATTTAAATCGATAAAAATAAACTCCACTGGAAACCTCCTGGCCTGACTCATCCCTTCCGTCCCAGGTGATTTGATAATGCCCAGGTAACTTGTCCTCATTCACCAAAGTTTTTATTCTTTGTCCCAAAACATTGTAAATTGTAAGGGTGGTGGGGATGAGACTATGATCTATTGACTGTGAGCTATTAGCTGGCGGAGTGGAAATGGTGAAGGGAATCAGGGTGGTGGAATTAAAGGGATTGGGATAGTTTTGGCTGAGTTGGAATTGGGGTAATGATTGATCCACAAACTCTTCATCTACCCCCACCCCAGACCTGTAGGTGGTTATGCTACTGTAGATATCGAAGCCGTTACCTGAGGTCCTGTTGTCCATCCACACCGTGTAGAGATAGGTGAGCGAAACCGCATTATCCGAACTTATCTGCAGGGAGCTTTCGGGATTGTGTACAATCATGTTGCTGTCAATGGGGGTTCCGTCCAGATAGAACTTCTGATAATAGATATTGGGATTACCGTCTCTGTGGTCAGTCCAGGTTACCACAAAGAAGGTGTCCTCATCCACCGACACTCCCGGATCCTGAGGATGGCCTGAGGTATCATCTGTAACCAGAATATTGCTGCCCTGGGGGGATCCCGCAGCATTGTAAACCTGGGCGTAAACTGCCCGAGAGGAGCGAGATTCAATCCAGGTTACAACAAAATATCCATCATCATTTTTCATATCTATATCGAATTCCGGTTCCACTGGATTAGCTATATCCTGATGGAGAGCGAAGTTATCTCCCTTTTTCCCACCTGAGAAGTTATACAACTGGAGGAAAATCCTTTGCTGACCATCTCTTCTGTCATACCAGGCTGCTGCGAAATTACCCCACCAGTCAATAGCCACCTTAGGGTAAAGATGGTCCACTGCCTGCCCATCGTCGTTTACTTTAAAGGAGGAATCATCGGGATCGCCATCGGATTGAAACTGCTGAGCATAGATGTTTTCTACTCCTGATTCTACTCC
>JBARPA010000192.1:0-4684 GCA_049642665.1 Candidatus Zixiibacteriota bacterium | reverse complement strand
CTTTCTCTCCATTCTCAAATTTAATCTTCCATAAGGGGAAATGATTCTTCCGTTGTCAAAACAGAAATCCCTGGAGAGAATCATATTTCCCCCCAAAGCTAACCTGTTAAAATCCTCCACATTGGAGAACTCCATACCCCCACCCATGGAGAGATCCAGGGGATCGCCGATTTCTGTTTCCAGGATTCTGTATTTCAGATCAATCCCCACAAGGATTCCGGATTCATCATCCCTGTTGACATACTCATAATTCAAAAATCCCAATTTCAAACCGAAATCCATGTAATCGGTAACCCCGGATCTAAATCCTCCAAAAAAGGCAAAGGCATCATCGTAGATGCCAGCATAACCCCCAAAGCTATAACCTCCTCTCAGCAGAGTGGGAGCCGTTTCCAGCTGACCCGTAAATTGCGAATACGCGGATGGAACGAAGATAAAAGAAGCTATCACTAAAACAAGTATAAGTTTAATCCTTCTCATCATCCCTCCTCTATTTAAATCATACACAGGTCAAATTCTCTCAACAAAATCTTTTAATGACTTCTCTTAAAAATTCATAGTTATTCCACCCATAATGCTGGAGTAATGGGTGGAACTTGTATCCCACTCCTCCTGCCTGGTTTTAATGTGGGTATATCTAAATTCCGCAAAAACCTCAAAGGGTAGAACTGCTGATTTAAGTGAAACCCCAGCCACAGCATGCAATCCCAAACGACTCTCATTTTCAGGTAAAATAATCGGTTCGACCATCCCCTCAATATCCAACCTGTAAATCAGGCGATGAAACCCAGCTCCAGCTCCCACATAGGGTTTGAAAACGGGAATAGAAAGAAAATGGTATTTGGCGGTGGCATTTAACGAAAAATCGCTTACCGTGAAATCCCCTTTCAAACTACCAATGCCAATAAAAACCAGAACTTCCTTTTTCTTCCAGGCATATTCTGCTGAAAGTTCTAAATCCACTAAAGGTAAGGTTCCGATCTTCAAATGAGCTCCTAAAAACGGCATCCTGTCAAAAGATAAAGAAGAGGGAAATGCATCTAGGCCAGGGTTATCGTAATTTTGAATGATCCCGCCTCTCACCCCGATCCCCAAGCCGGTTATGGCATAAGATGTCGAAAAAAACAGAATCGTTAAAATCCAGGTTAATCCAATTACTTTTTTCATCTCTCCTCCAATTCATTTTATTCCGATAAAAGCTGTCATCCTTTTTTTTCTGTCCCTATCTCTCCGAAAGGAATAAAATAATTCCGGTTCACAAAAAGTGCAAAGATTACTTAAAAAAATCTTTTCTCTTTTTACGCCTGACCTGAGTAATTGTTTCAGGTTAGCTTTAACCAGATCCAGCCTGATTTTACCCCTACTCAAAACCAGGCAATCCCCGGGAAACAAAATCGCCAGAGATTCCGAGACCTGATAACAGCATTTTCCAATGCAGGGCCCAAAAACGAAAACCAAATTTTCTGGATTTGACCCAAAGGCACTTTTTGCTCTTTCCACTCCCTCCCTGACAACTCCCATTAGAGTACCTTTCCAGCCAGCGTGGACAAGCCCTGTAATTTTTAGCACCGGATCCACCAGAAAAATGGGTAAACAATCAGCCACCCTCACCGTTAAAACCATCCCGGGAACATCAGTCAGAATTCCATCATATCCCTCTGTTTTAAGTTTCCTATAGCTTTTTTTATTTTTTAGGGTTAGTATTCTTTTCGAATGAACCTGCTCTGGAATTAAAAGAGTGGCTTGTTTTAGCCCCAGCTTTTTCAGGGATCTCTTTATATTCTGAACTGGAGAATTTTTCAGAAGGAAACCATGGAAAAAGAAATCGTATTTCTCCAAAGGGGAAAAACTGAGATATGCAGTTTTATTTACCTTGTGAAAATGAGTGATTCTGCTCATTCCTCCATCCCTTTAGCCCTTTCCACCGTGATCACTCCTTTTACCCTTTTCATCTTTTTGATGGTTCGATTGAGATGTTTCAGATTTTTCACCTCTATCAGAATGTTTCCGTAGGTGGGAGGTTCACTGGGTTTTATCTCCGCTCCCCTGATGTTGGTATCAGCATCAGCAATGGCTTTAGTTAAATCGTGCAAAAGGTTCTTCCGGTCCTCCACCATTATCTCCAGATTGACCAAAAAAGACTGGTCTTTCTGAGCGTCCCATTCCACATTCACCTTTTTATCATTTTCCACCATCATCTGTAAAGCATTGGTACAATCTGAGCGGTGTATGGAAATTCCCCTTCCCTTGGTGATGAATCCCACGATCTCGTCTCCGGGAAGGGGCTGACAGCACTGGGCAAATCTGAACATCAGGTTTCCCATGCCCTGAACCCTTACCCCGGTTTTGCCCCGGGTTTTTTCCAAAATCTTTTTAACAATGGGAGCTTTTTTTTCTTCAACAGGCATAAGTTTAGTTAAAATCTGTTTTATTGAAATGTCTCCGCTGCCCAGGGTCGCATACATCGATTTTGGACTGGGAAAATTCATACTGGAGGCCAAATCGTTCAACTCCTGTTCGGATAACTTCTTAATATTGTTCTTTTTAAGTTCCTTCTCATAGATCTCCTGGCCCAGCTTCAGGCTATCCTCATAACCTTTTTGCTTCAGCCATCGTCGGATCTTGCTTCTGGCTCTGGAGGTCCTGACTATTTTCAGCCAATCCCGAGATGGGGTTTGATGGGGAGAGGTAAGAATCTCCACCCTGTCCCCGCTTTTGAGAACCGCATTCAATGGGATCATCTTTCCATTTGTCTTAGCTCCGACGCATCGATTTCCCACGTCCGAATGGACTGCATAGGCGAAATCCAAGGGGGTGGAACCTTTGGAAAGTTGTTTCAGATCACCCCTGGGTGTGAAAACGAAAATATCATCGTGGAAAAGGTCGATCCTGAGATACTCCAGAAATTCAGAGGGGTTGGTTAAATCCTTCTGCCATTCCAGAACCTCCCTCAGCCAGATCATCTGTTTATCCGATTCGTCCGGAGTTTTTCTTCCTTCCTTGTAAAGCCAGTGGGCAGCCACTCCGTATTCTGCAGTACGGTGCATTCTATAGGTTCTGATTTGTATCTCCACCATCCTTCCCCGGGGACCGATAACCGTGGTATGCAGTGATCGATACATGTTGCTTTTGGGAGTGGCTATATAATCATCGAACCTTTCCGCCACGGGTGTCCAAAGACTGTGAACTATCCCTAAGGTCTGGTAGCACTCAGCATCCGTATTTGCTATAACCCGAATGGCGACAATGTCATCTATCTCTTTGAAGGGCTTATGTCGAGTCACCATCTTGCGGTAGATGCTGTAAAAATGTTTGGCCCTGCCGCTGATTTCCGCCTTTATGTCATTCTCCTCCAGCTCCCTTTTCAGTGGCGTGGTAACATCCTGGATATACTCCTCCAACTCCTCCCGGGTGAAGTCAATGTTCTGGGATATGTCCTGGTAGATTTGAGTCTGCATATGCTTCAAACACAAATCCTCCAACTCGTCTTTTATCCGGGACATCCCGAAACGGTGGGCCAGGGGTGCGTAGACATCCAGGGTTTCCTGAGAGATCCTGCTTCTCCTCTCCGGTGCCAGCGCCTCCAGAGTTCTCATATTGTGTAGCCTGTCAGCCAGTTTGATTATGATCACTCTTATATCCCTGGCCATTGACAAAAGCATCTTCCGGTAATAGTCCACCTGTTTCTCCTCGGTGGATTGGAACTTAACTCCACTTATATGGGTAACCCCATCCACCAGTTCAGCAATCTCTTCTCCGAATTCCATTCTTATCTGCTCAATGGAAACATCAGTTTCCTCGACCACATCGTGAATCAGTCCCGCAGCAATGGAAGCTGAATCCATGTGCTGTTCAGCTAAAATAAAAGCCACCTCCAGGCAATGTTGCACATAAGGATCACCCGATTCCCGATACTGCCCCTTATGCGCCTTATCCGAGAATTCATATGCCTTTCTCAAAACAGGAATGTCCACATTGGCATTGAAAGACTCAATCTTTATTATGAACTCAGCTAAATTCATCTAATTTACCCCAATTGCTTTCCGCTTCAAAATCCTCTTGACCCTGGATATGATCTCTTCCGGGTCAATTTTCTCCATACAATTGAAGTGAGTGCATTTTGAGGGCTTGCACTTATGGCAGGTCCCGACTGGAGGCAAGATTATCTCATGTCCTTCTCCGTAGGGTCCCCATCTTTTGGGGCTAGCAACAAAAAGCGGTGAGAAAAGGGCTACCACCGGAGTCCCTAAAGCTGAGGCTATGTGCATCGGGCCGGTGCTGTTGGAGATCAAGAGATCTGCCCCCTTTAAAAGAGAACTCAAGCCCCTGAGGTCGGTTTGACCTGTGAGATCAATGGGTTGATTTCTCATCCAGGCTCTCATCTTTTCAGACAATTTTAATTCATTTTGGCTTCCGGTTAGAATCACCTTTGCAGAAAAGCCCTCTATAAGTTTATCGGCCAGCAAAGCAAATTTTTCCAAAGGATAATTCAAAGAGGAATGCCCGCTGCCAGGATGGATAACTATTTTTATATCCTCTTCCATGATATTTAAATCCTTAAAAATCCTTTTAGAATATCTTTCCTCCTCAGGTGACAGGTAAACTCTGGGCATCATCTTTTCCTTAAAGATACCCAGAGGAGCAAGCATATTCAGGTTATACTCCAATTCATGCTTATCTATAG
>JBARPA010000191.1:0-3453 GCA_049642665.1 Candidatus Zixiibacteriota bacterium | reverse complement strand
CAAAAAAGAAACTCCAGCAATCCAAAAGGAGATAATAGAGTTTAAAAGAAAAGAAAAGGGATTCACTCCAGGCCAGGAACAGATTCTATCCGAGATCTATTCAAAACAACCATCTGAAGGTGATAAGAAAATAGAAGAAAAGGGGATAAAACCGCCTGAAATTTTTGAGGGGAAGAAGAATTTCTGGCAAGTATTTGAAAGCTACATAATCACCCAGGATAAAGATGAGCTCATAATAATCGACCAGCATGCAGCTCATGAAAGGATTCTCTATGAGGAGACTTATGCTAGCTTAACTAAAGGTAAGTCAACCTCACAGCAATTACTTTTTCCTTCGGTGATCGAGCTTTCCCCTTCGGAATATTTTGTTCTGGAAAATAACCAGGACCTTTTTACCAGATTGGGTTTTGAGATAAAACCATTCGGTGGCAAATCGGTGATGATAAGTGCGGTTCCCTCTCTTTTGAAAAATCAATCCGAGACGGTTTTTCTAAAAGAGGTCCTTTCCGATTTTGAGGAGAGATTAAAACTCCAGATCGAAAATACCGATGCTTCAAGCCGGGTGAAGTCAATTGCCCAGTCCTTTGCCTGTAAGGCTGCCATAAAAGCTGGGGAAAGGCTGGGGAGTGATGATATGAGCGTTTTGTACAAAAAACTTTTATTAACCAAAAGTCCTTTTTCCTGTCCTCACGGCAGGCCCACCTTGATTCGGTTCCCCTTAAAGGAATTAGATAAAAGATTCAAAAAGAAATAACCAATTCAATGTTAAATCCGATTGGAAAAGTTCTGGTTATTCTTGGTCCCACAGGTGTGGGCAAAACAATAATCTCCCTTGAAGTTGCCGATAAAATAAAAGGTGAGATAATATGTGCAGATTCCCGGCAGATTTACAGGTTTATGGATATAGGCACTGACAAACCTAAACCAGAGCAAAGGAAAAGAATAATACATCATCTAATCGATGTAGTTGATCCGAATGAGAGATTCACAGCAGCAGATTTTGCCAGAGAAGCCAAAAAAACAATGAAAGATTTAATCGCCACAGGTAAATCGCCCATAGTGACGGGAGGGACCGGACTTTACATCAGGGCATTAACCAGAGGTTTTTTCAAAGGTCCCCGGGGGAATTTAAAGATAAGGGAGAAGCTAAAAGAATTAGCTCAGCAAAAAGGAAAAGAATTCCTGCATAAAAAGTTGAGTAAAGTAGATCCTGAGGCAGCCCGAAGGATTCATCCTAATAATCTGGTCAGAGTTATCAGAGCCCTGGAAGTCTATGAGTTAACTGGAATCTCCATTTCAGAACTTCAGAAACAGGGGCAATATGATAAAGGGGAATCTGATTTCATAAAGATCGGATTGTATCTGGACCGAAAAAAACTTTATGCTAAAATCGAAAAAAGGGTGGATCAGATGATGGAGGATGGACTTTTGGATGAGGTAATAAGACTAAAAGAATTAGGTTACTCCAAAAAATTAGCACCTTTGAAAACCCTGGGATATAAAGAGCTTTTCTCCTATCTGGAGGGTAAAATGTCCCTTTCTGAGGCGGTGGATTTGATCAAAAAGAACACCAGGAATTATGCCAAACGTCAGTTAACCTGGTTTAAAAAGGAGGAGGACATAACCTGGTTTGATGTTGAAAAAAATAGCATAGTTAAAAGTATTATGGAGAAGTTTGAAAAAAATCCTTGACAAGTTTTTCGAACTGACATATATATCAACGAGTTATCACCGAACTTGGAGGTGAAGATGATTAAAAAGCTTGTATGGATATCTCTTTTGATCTTTTTTTTATCGAGTTGTTCCCGAGAGCTGATAAAACCCCAGATTGAAACTCCCCTCATAAAAAAGCAGAAAACAACGTCTGTGGTTGATTCCTTGAACCTGGTGGATCAGGTGATCGCACAGGATTTCAAGGAAGCTGAATACTACTATGGATTGGGCGTAGCAGCAAACAGGGAGGGAGAATGGGAGGGAGCCCAGAAGAACTTCGAGAAAGCTTTAGACATACTTTCCCAGCTTGACATTCAAGCGGATGAGGGGAAATGGGCGGAGAAGTTCAACAGGCTTCTGCATGAGATATCTGCAGACTACAAGGTAACTCTTTTATCTCTGGGTGCCCTTTCCAGCGAGACATCAGTGGATGCTTTTGTGGAGAAATTCAAAGACGTAGAGAACTTCAGAAAGCTGAAAAAAGAGGTGGAGGAACCAGAAGAGGAGAAAATCGAACAGGTTACCTACGATATGCCTATTGTCTGGAATGAGAAGGTGGAGAATTGTATCGTTTATTTTCAAACAGTAGCCCGGGAACCCTTCAGGAAATATCTTTCCCGATCTGGTAAATATATGAACCTGATGAAGGATATCTTAAAAAAGAAGGGTATGCCTCAGGATCTGGCTTATCTTCCATTTATTGAATCCGGATTTAATCCCCATGCTTATTCCTATGCTCACGCTGTAGGTTGTTGGCAGTTCATCTCCTATACCGGAAAAGTATATGGTTTAAACCGCAACCACTGGTATGATGAGAGAAGGGATTTTGTTAAATCCACCTATGCCGCTGCCAATTATCTTAAGGATCTGCATGAAATGTTTGAAGACTGGCTTTTAGCACTGGCAGCCTATAATGTTGGCGGAGGTGCGATAAAAAGGGCAATAAAAAAACAAAATACAACTAATTTCTGGAAGCTGAGATTAAACAAACAAACCAGAAATTTTGTTCCTTTATATATGGCTGCCACTATAATCGCCAAAGATCCCCAAAGATATGGCTTTGATGTGGAATACGAAGAACCATTGGAATGGGATGTGGTCCAGGTGAATAAAGCCATGGATCTTAAAGCCGTAGCTGAGGTTTTGAATGTCTCTGTAAATGACATCAAAGAATTAAATCCCGAACTCAGAAGGGACGTAACTCCACCAAACTACAAAAACTACCAGCTGAGAATTCCCAAAGGGAAAAAAGAGCTTTTTGCTCAGAAATATGACAACATACCGGAGGAGAGTCTTTATTCCTTCCACAAAATCAGGAAAGGAGAAAGTGTATCCTCCATTGCCAAAAAATATGGGGTTTCTCCCTTCTCCATAATTCAAACCAATAATCTTTCCAATAAATTCAGAATCTATGCGGGCGATTACTTAAAGATTCCTAATTTCTCTTCATCTCCTGTAAAAGTTGGAAAACAGAAAACATATGAATATACCACTAATTCCAAAGACCAGATAGTTTATACTGTGAGAAAAGGGGACAATCTCTCAGAGATAGCTACATATTTTAAAACCACCCCTTATGAGATCACCCAGGCAAATAATCTAAAAAACCAGAATCTCATCTCCAGAGGACAAAAACTCATAATACCTACGCAATCCAGACCCAGTACAGAGAAAAGCTCTTCAAACATGGTGAAATATACTGTACGAAAGGGGGACACTTTAGTAGACATTGCCAGAAGA
>JBARPA010000190.1:0-8737 GCA_049642665.1 Candidatus Zixiibacteriota bacterium | reverse complement strand
ATCGATGATAAAAGGCTCAACTTCCAATTCGGAACGGAAATCGCCTGGGAGATCAAAAACGGAAAACTGGGTAAGGTCTACAAAAACCCGGTTTATACCGGAATAACTCCGGAGTTCTGGAATAGCTGTGATGCGGTATGCAACAGGGATCACTGGAGGGTCTGGGGCGTTCCCAACTGTGGCAAAGGTGAACCCATGCAGATAATGCACGTGGCTCACGGAACCTCTCCAACCAGGTTCAGAAACGTAAAAGTAGGAGTAAGCAAATGATAGGAAAAGAAAAGATATTTAGCACCTTAAATTCCATTTTGAAAAGCTCCCCAGCTGACCAGACCGAGGCGATTTTCATAGGTTCGGAGAGCGGGCTGACTCGCTTTGCTAACTCTTTCATACACCAGAACGTGTCTGAAACCAACAGCAAAATCTATATCCGGACAATCCTGGGTAAAAAGATCGGGGTGGCGATAACCAACTCTTTAAAAAGGGATGACCTTAAAAGAGCTTTAGAAAATGCCATGGAGATCGCCAGAAATCAAAAGGAGAACTCCGATTTCTCTACCCTGCCTGCCAAGCAGAAATATCAGAAGGTCAAAACCCATTTCAAGAAAACTGCATCCTTCACTCCTGCTCAAAGGGCATCCGAGGTTAAGAAAATATTTGACAGGGCAGCTCAGCATAACCTGACTGTGGCGGGCTCATTTTCCACTGGAGATTCCGAGATTGCGGTGATGAACAGCCTGGGGATTAAATGTTACCAGCCTCTTTCTGCTGCCAGTATAAACGTTGTGATTATGTCGGATAACAGCTCCGGATACGCTGAAGCCTTGAACCGGGACGTGAGTAAAATCGACGTGGAGGAATTATCTGAGGTAGCAATTGGTAAATGCCAGGACAGTAAAAATCCCAAAGGCGTGGAGCCCGGGGAATATGACGTTATACTGGAGAATACTGCCGTAGCCAATCTTCTGGAATGGATGAACTATATCGGTTTCGGATCCAAATCCTTCCAGGAGAAGACCAGCTTTTTAGCGGACAGGATAGGGCAGAGGGTTATGGGTGAAAATATCAGCATATACGATGACGGAAATGAGGAATCGGCTATCGCCTTTCCCTTTGATTTCGAAGGTGTGGCCAAAAAGAAAGTCAACCTGGTTCAAAATGGAATAGCCAAAGGTGTGGTTTATGATTCCATCTCGGCCAACAAGGATAAGGTTAAATCCACCGGCCATGCCCTGCCTCCGGATGAGGCTGAGGGCGCGCTCTGTTTAAATCTTTTTGTCAAAGCCGGAAATTCCTCCAGAAAGAAGATGATCGAGAGCTGTGAGAGAGGTCTTTTAATCACCAGGTTTCACTATATCAATGGACTTCTGGATACCAGAAAGGCTTTGATGACCGGTATGACCCGGGATGGCACCTTCTGGATCGAAAATGGCAAGGTTCAGCACGGGGTAAAAAACCTGAGGTTCACCGAATCGATGCTTAAAGCCTTCTCCAATGTGCAGCTTTTATCTCGTGACAGAAAGATAATTAATTCCTGGTGGGGTGATATAGGCTGCATTGTCTGTCCTTCCATGCTTATCAAAAACTTTAAGTTCACCGGAAAGACAGATTTTTAATTTTAAACAGATGAATTTGCTATACAAAAGGATTTACTTATCGTTAATAACTGTTAACCCATAAAAAGTGAGGTGAGGATGAAAAAGTATTTTATCTTTGCCCTGGTCCTGGGACTGATTTTAATTTCAACCTCCCAGGCTTTCCCCATCACCCGGATCAATTTCGGAGTCAAATCCTTATCCTTACGGTATCATGAATCTCCCCAGTACTGGGTCTATTTGGACAAATACAGCTCCGGTTATATATCTTCTCTCCCTTCCAATCAAATTCTGGGTTGCTATCTGGGAGTGGACATTGCCGAGCCCCTGGTCTTCTTTGTCGGTTTGGATTACACTCACGATTACTACAAGAATGAATCGGAGAGTCCCACCTATAGATATACCACTGAGGAGAATTTCACCCGGCTTACTCCAAACATTGGATTGAAGCTCTATCTGAAAAGAAGGGATTCCAGAGAGGTTTGTCCCTACTTTTTAGTAGGATTTTTCAAGACCTATGCCTCAGTGGATAAAGGAGCCACGTCTGCCTGGCAAAAGGCAAATGAGGAATTGACCGAGGAGCTAAACAGTCCCTGGGGATTTTTCCCGGCATTCGGGGCGGAATACTTTTTCTCCAATCATTTCAGCCTGGGAGGCGAGGGCGGTCTGAGATTTTCGTTTGCCGATGCCAGCGCTGGCTGGGATGAGACTGTGGTCAACATTGATGAGGATTTCTTTGCTCATTATATAGGGATCACACTTAATTTCCGCTTCTAATGCTTGTAGGCATCCCGCTAACGGAAAACAGAAAACTGTCAACAGATAACAGATTTGGAGTGTGAACCCCCCCGCCAGAGGCGGGGGATCTACGACTTCAGGTTCACTGGATAATATTAGTTCTAATCAGTAGACCCATGTTGCCCGCAACATGGGTCGAGTCTCATCGAGCTGGGTATTCAACTTTGGCAAACCATTCCAGCTTTATATCTTCGAAGATTTTATTTTTAGCCTCGCAGTCACCTAAAAAGGTCCATTCGCCTTGATCTATCTGTTCACCTTTAGCATATCTTTCAGCCATATCCGCTAAGCGGGTGAAATTCTGATGATGTTCCGTTAGCCTTAGCTCGGCATAATCTCTGGCTGACCAGGTGGAGATTAAAAATTGCCAATCAGAAGATTGTAGCAAAAGCAGTTCCCTGGCAGCCTGCTTTAGAATCTTTTTCAGGTTTTCGTCTTGTGTTTGGCCAAATTGGGATGCTAAATTTTGCATCCTTTTCTCATCCTGGTAGATATGTTTCCAGGACCATTCGGTCCACTGGTTTAACCATATGTAATGATAACCCCCTTCACCCCAGGAGCCCTCGGGTATGGAGATTACCTTCTCCGGCTTGGATTCATCCAGAAATTTGGAACAGGTGGTCAGTTCTATGTCCGGATCATCTGACACGTATTTCAATACCAGCTTCATAAACTGAGGTCCCTCAAACCACCAGTGTCCGAAAAGCTCGGAATCATAAGGAGCACAGACTATTCCTTTTTTCCCGGTTTTCTTGTGGTATTCTTTTAACAAGCTTTTTATCAGTTCTTTATAATGAGAAGCATTCTCCGGTATTCTTGCCTGAGCGTCCGGAGGGTAGTATTCCATCTTATCACCTAAATCAGATTTGGGTGAGGTGACCTTCCAGTAACGGTTTCCTCCTGGAAAATGCTTTTTGTGGAAATCCAGGTAATTACCATCGCCCGGATAACCACAATCTCCGCTCCAGACCTGCGATCCTGTATCCGGGTCTCGGGTGAATATGGCTACCGGCTTTTTGCCTTCACCGGAGCTTACCAGATATACCTCCCGGGGGGTTTTGTCGAATTCCTCATCCCGGGGGTGGTATTCCTTTTCATATTGACCCCAGAGCTGTTTTAGAGCTTTGAACCTGTCGATGTACACTCCTATTGTCTTGCCGCCTTTTAACAGGGCTGTGTCTATGATGAAATAATCGATTCCGTTTTCAGAGAGAAATTCCTCCACTCCTTTTCTTAAGTAAGCTTTTTGAATTGCTCCAACTTTCACCGGCGGTTTCCACCTGTAGCCGGGACGGTAGGCGCACTCCGGCAGCCAGATTCCTCGGGGTTTTCTTCCATAGAATTTCTCGTATACGGAAACCCCGAGCTTCACCTGGGCTTGAATGCTTGTGTCCTGCGAAAGAAGTGGAAGATAACCGTGAGTGGCTGCACAGGTCATTATCTCTATGTGACCATCATCCTGAAGTTTTCTAAATGCTCCTATTAAATCCCGGTTATATTTATTCTCGAAAACACTCTTTATATTGGTGTACTGATCCCTCCATATATGAGCCAATTTGAGGAGATTCTTGTGATTGTATCTTTCGAATTCCCCTGCATCCTTTTCCGCAGCATCTATTTTAACCTTTAAATAGGAGGAAAGCTCATCCTTGAATGAATCATCACCCAATTGTTCGGTTAAAATGGGACTTATTCCAATGGTTAGTTTGGGGGAATAGCCTTCCTCAACCAACTCGTTTAAGATGTTTAAAATGGGGATATAGCATTCGGATGCGGCCTCATTTAACCAGTCCATGCCGTGCGGCCACCTGCCATGAGCTATGACATAGGGCAGGTGGGAGTGCAGAACAAAGGTAAATGATCCAATTGGTTTTTTCTCCTTCATATTTTTCCCTCTAATATTAAGATGCTATTTGGACTTCAGTCCTTTTACTAACAATCAGAAATTTCTTCAGATTCTTTTTAAGGTTTTAGTTTTTATTCCTTTTTGAACTGGAAGCCGATTCCCTTATCATCCTTGCCCATTATCTTTATCGGCCCGAACTGCTCCTCAAACTTCTTGATGTTGTCCTCTAAAGCCCTCAAAAGCATCTTGGCGTGAGCCGGGGTCATTACTATCCGGGCATAAATTTTTGTTTTCTGTATCCCGGGCATGATGCGGGCGAAATCGATTATTATCTCCTGGGGTGAATGGGTGATCAAGGCTAAATTGGAATATATACCCTCTGATTCCTTTTCTCCTAACTCAACATTCAATTGCTTTCCTTTGACTTGCATAATATTCTCCTTTTCAAATATTCTCTTGCATTTCCCAACCATTTTAATATATTAATGGGCAATGTCAAGTTATAAATAGTATAGGCAATGAAAAAGATTTCAAAACAAAGTTTTGAAAGGATTTTCTCAAGTCTGGGTTCGCACAAGATACTTATCCTGGGTGACGTGATGCTGGATGAGTATCTGTGGGGCAGCGTTTCCCGGATCTCTCCGGAGGCGCCGGTGCCGGTGGTGGAGATCTTAAAGGAGACAGTCAAGCTGGGCGGGGCAGCCAATGTGGCTTTAAATGTTCAAGCTCTGGGAGATCAACCCGTTCTTGTAGGTATAGTGGGTAAGGATAAGAACGGTGAGAGGGTAAAAGATATTCTCAAAGACAATCAACTTCAGGGAGAAGGTATCTTTGTGGATCAGGATCGCCACACCACCATCAAGACCAGGATCATCGCCCACTCCCAGCAGATAGTAAGAGCAGACAGGGAGAAAACCGATGAGATCTCCCCTGAGTTATCTTCAAAGCTTTTTGATTTCATTCAAAGCAGGGTAAGGGATATAAAAGGAATAATAATCTCAGACTATGGCAAAGGAGTGATAAACGGAGGGCTTTTGCAAAGAGTCATAGCCTTAGCCAAGGACAATGATCTTTTCATCGGTGTCGATCCCAAGGAAAGTCATTTTATGAGCTACAAGCAGGTTTCGGTGATAACCCCCAATCACCATGAGGCAAGTTTTGTTTTCGGAAAAAGGATAAAGGATGAAGGGAGTTTAAAGGAAGTGGGCTGGGGGCTTCTGGAAAGGTTGGATGTGGAATCTTTGCTTATAACCCGGGGTGAAAAGGGGATGAGTTTGTTTGAAAAAAATAAAACTTTGACACATTTTCCCACGGTGGCCAAAGAGGTTTATGATGTAACTGGTGCCGGGGACACGGTGATCTCCGCTTTTGCCTGTGCCCGGGCAGCCGGTGCAGATTTCAAGGAAGCAGCACTCCTGTCCAATCACGCCGCAGGTATCGCAGTGGGAGAGCTGGGCACTGCCCAGGTGACTAAACAAAGATTAAAGGATGACTTGAAAGATTTCGTGGAATAATATTGGCATGTATTTTTTTGAATTATGAAATTAATATAATAGGTAAGAGACATTTAATTTTATTTTATCCAAATGAGAAAAGTAGTTAATATAAATGAATTAGTAGGAATAAGGGAGAAGGTGAAAAAAGAAGGGGGAAAAGTTGTGTTCACCAATGGGTGTTTTGATATTCTGCACCGGGGTCATGTGGATTATCTGGAAAAGGCAAAAAAACTTGGTGATATTCTAATCGTGGGATTAAACTCGGATGAATCAGTGAAAAAGATAAAAGGGAAAAAACGACCCATTGTGCCCCAGGATGACCGGGTTATGGTTTTGTCCGCTCTGGGTTGTGTGGACTACGTGTGCATCTTCGATCAGGAAACGCCAGGGGAATTGATAGAAAAAATAATCCCCGATGTTTTAGTTAAGGGCGGCGATTGGGAAAAGGAAAATATCGTGGGAAGAAAAATTGTTGAGGAAAACGGGGGGGAAGTTTTCGCCATTCCCGAGGTAGAGGGCAAATCCACCCAAAAAATCATCCAGACCATCATTGATAAATATTGCAAAAGCAAGTGAGTTTTCTAGGCTTGAACTTATTCATGAATATTTTGTTATAATTTTATATCATATGGTGAACCTGAAGGTTCACACTCCAGTTCAGTTGTCCGTTGACAGTTTTATGTTTTCGGTTAACCGTTGATCGACCTGCAGGCACGAATTTATTCGTGCTTTTTTTACACAGATGAGTCTGTGCAAAAAATTATTTAATAGTGATAGGATGATTTTTATTTTCAAATTATGTCACCATTACGGTGAAAAAGAAATTTTCAATAAAGTGTGCAGGTATGAAATAAGTGTGACATTATTTAACTTTTTTCTTGACAGAAAAAAAACATTGTGTTATTGTTAAAAAAATGAAGGTGCGTATAAACAAAATTCAGAAGAAAATCAAACAGGAAAACCTGGATGCATTCCTGGTCACAACCCGGACCAACGTAAGATACCTGTCGGGTTACAGCGGATCAAACGGACTTCTTTTAATCACTCCTGCCAAATCTTTTTTCCTGACAGATTTCAGATACTGGGAACAAGCTAAAAAACAGGTTAAGGGCTCAAAGATAATCTTCGGTGAAAGGGACCTCATAGACGATTTGCCCAAACTGGATGTCTTAAAGCCAAGACGAATTAAGTTAGGTTTTGAATCGGAGAATATCAGTTTCACCCTGTATCAGAGATTGGAAAAACTTTTACCTGAAACACTTTTGGTTCCCACTGAGAAGTTCGTTGAATCATTGGTGATGATCAAGGATATAGAGGAGCTAAAGATAATAAAAAGAGCTGTGCAGATTACCGACAGGGTCTTCTCTCAGATTTTGAATTTCATTCAGCCGGGAATTACTGAACAGGATCTTGCTGCGGAAATAGAATATATGATGAAAAAGGATGGTGCTGAGGGTCCGGCCTTTGATACCATAGTGGCTTCCGGTTTCAGATCAGCTCTGCCTCATGGGAGAGCTTCCCAGAAGAAGATTAAAAAGGGAGAGTTTGTGACGTTTGATATGGGTGCTCTGGTGGATGGATACTGCGCGGACATGACCCGTACCGTAGTAGTGGGAAAGGCTACGCCCAAACAGAAAAAAGTGTATCAGCTGGTGTTAAGGGCACAGAAAAAAGCAATAAACTCTGCCCGGCCTGGGATGAGATGTGACAAGCTGGATAAGGTTGCCCGGGATGTGATCAAAAAAGCTGGTTTCGGAAAGTATTTCGGACATGGATTGGGACATGGTATCGGGCTTTTAGTTCATGATCTTCCCAGATTGACCTCCAAAAGCTCAGAGGTTCTGATGCCCGGTATGGTGGTAACCATTGAGCCGGGAGTTTACATCCCCAAATGGGGTGGGGTCAGAATAGAGGATGATGTTATCATAACTAAAAAGGGTTGTGAAGTACTAAACCGATCGCCCAAAAATCTTCTGGAGATTTAGATGTTTTGCTCGCTTAACCAAGACCCTTAAAAAGGGGTGAGAAGATGCGAGAATCAAAAATCAGAAAGTTGATCAAACTGGTGGAGGAATCGGATATAGAGGAACTCGAGGTTTCCAGCTGGGGAAGGAAAGTCAGGATAACCAAGAAAATGAATCGACAACAAAATCCACCCCCAGAGGGTAATGTGGAGAACACTCGCACCATAACCCTCCCTGAGAAAAAAGAGACAAAACCTCCTCCAGTTCAGGAGACGGATAATCTGGTTCCCATAAAATCACCCATGGTGGGCACGTTCTATCGGGCGCCGGCACCGGATGCCAAACCTTATGTGGATTTGAATCAGATGATTGCAGTAGGCCAGGTGGTGTGCATTGTGGAAGCAATGAAGTTGATGAACGAGATCGAATCGGAGGTGGCAGGGAGAGTGGCTAAGGTTTTGGTGGAGAACGGAAAACCGGTAGAGTTCGGACAGACACTTTTTCTGATTGAGCCTTCAAATTAAGTTTATCTTATGAGTTCAGATCAATTCAACAGGTTAACAAATGCCTTGCAAAGGTCGATTTATAAGAATAAAAAGGTTTTGATGGAAAAACACCCGAAAACAAGGGGGAAAGGATGAATTTAAAGGAGTTGCTATCCCAGATGATAGCTAAACAAGCCTCCGATTTACACTTGAGGGTGGGCCTTAAACCCATGCTCAGGGTGGACGGAAAGTTAAAGCCCATTGCCGAAGAGACTCTGAATCCGGAACAAATGAATAAGGTGATGGATCAGATCCTGAATCCTGAACAGAAGTCGATATTTCTCAAGAAGAGGGAACTGGATTTGGCTTTGGGCGTATCCAAGATGGGACGATTCAGGGTTAATTTCTATCAGCAGAGAGGAACTGCCGGGGTAGCTATCAGGTTGGTCAGATCGGATATACCCTCATTTGAGGAGTTAAATCTACCACCTGTCTTGAAGAAATTATCTGATGAGCGAAGGGGTTTGATCATGGTCACCGGAACCACAGGTAG